>CANBTZ010000182.1 GCA_947372495.1 Comamonadaceae bacterium
CGAGCGCACCAAAGCACTGCAAGTGCTCAACGGTGAAAACCTGGCCGCCGAAATGGGCCCCATCGTGACCGACGCGGCGCGTCAACGCATCAAGGGTTACATCGACGCGGGCGTGGCCGAAGGTGCACAGCTGCTGGTCGACGGCCGCGAGTTTGACGGTGCGAAGGCCGGTGCGGGTTGCGAGCAAGGCTTTTGGCTGGGCGGCACCTTGTTTGACCACGTCACCACCGACATGAAGATCTACAAAGAAGAGATCTTTGGCCCGGTCTTGAGCTGCGTGCGCGTGCCCGACTTTGCGACTGCGGTGCAAATCATCAACGACCATGAATTCGGCAACGGCGTGAGCTGCTTCACCCGCGACGGCAACGTGGCCCGCGAATTTGCGCGCCGCATCCAGGTGGGCATGGTCGGCATCAACGTGCCAATCCCCGTGCCCATGGCCTGGCACGGCTTTGGCGGCTGGAAGCGCTCGCTGTTTGGCGACATGCACGCCTATGGCGAAGAGGGTGTGCGTTTCTACACCAAGCAAAAGTCCATCATGCAGCGCTGGCCCGAGAGCATTGGCAAGGGTGCGGAATTTGTGATACCGACAGCCAAGTGATTGGCCTTTGAGAGCACCGAGCGTGTTTTCCGCGAAGGTGACTGGGCGGAGCCTGCATGACTTTGTAGGAGCCCCGCCCCCGGGGCGATGGGCTGCATGCTGAAAAGATTCATCGCGGCGAGGGCGCCGCTCCCACAGGGGCATGTCGCTCCCATATTCTGCACCTGATCTTTCAGGTCGGAGCTGACACCACGACCTGCGAAGATCCACAGGCACAATCGGCGGCAGAGGAGACAAGGTCAAACAATGAACGACAACACCTTTGACTACATCATCGTGGGCGGTGGCACAGCCGGCAGCCTGCTGGCCAACCGCCTGAGCGCCGACGCCAGCAAGCGCGTGCTGCTGATCGAGGCGGGCAAGAAGGACGATTACCACTGGGTGCACATCCCGGTGGGATACCTGTACTGTATTGGCAACCCACGCACCGACTGGTTGTACGAAACCGAACCGGCCCAAGGTCTGAACGGCCGCACCCTGCGCTACCCACGCGGCAAGGTGCTGGGCGGGTGCTCCAGCATCAACGGCATGATTTACATGCGCGGCCAGTCGCGTGACTACGACCAGTGGGCCGCCATGACAGGTGACGAGTCCTGGCGCTGGGACCAGGCCCTGCCTTACTTCAAGCTGCACGAAGACCACTACAAGGGCGCGAATGCATTTCATGGTGCCAAAGGCGCCAAGTCCGACCTGCTGGCCCCTGCCGATTTGCCGGAGGGGAGCTACCTGCACACCCTGCGCGGCCGCATCGCGGGTGGCGAATGGCGCGTCGAAAAGCAGCGCCTGCGCTGGGACGTGCTCGACGCCTTTGCCCAGGCAGCGCAGCAAGCGGGCATTCCGGCCACCGACGATTTCAACAGGGGCAACAACGAAGGCGTGAGCTATTTCGAGGTGAACCAGAAGGCTGGCTGGCGCTGGAACACGGCCAAGGCTTTTTTGCGCCCCACCTGCTATGCCCGCCCCAACTTTGAGCTGTGGAACAAGGCACAGGTGGCCAAACTGATCATCGAAACGCAAGCCGACGGCAGCCAGCGCTGCACGGGCGCACAGGTGTGGACCGGCCTGGAGATGGTCGAGGTCAAAGCCACCCGCGAGGTGATTTTGAGTGCGGGCAGCATCGGCTCGGTGCAGATTTTGCAACTCTCGGGCATCGGCCCCGCCGACTTGCTCCGGAGCAAAGGTGTCGAGGTCAAGCACGAGCTGCCCGGCGTAGGGGCCAACTTGCAAGACCACTTGCAGATCCGCTCGGTCTACAAGGTCAAGGGTGCCAAAACGCTCAACACCATGGCCAATAGCTTGCTGGGCAAGGCCATGATCGGCCTGGAATACGCACTCAAGCGAACCGGCCCCATGAGCATGGCGCCCAGCCAACTGGGCGCGTTCACCAAAAGCGACCCGTCCCAGCGGCACGCCAACATCCAGTACCACGTCCAGCCCCTGAGCCTGGACGCGTTTGGCGAGCCGCTGCACAGCTTCCCGGCCATCACCGCCAGCGTGTGCAACCTCAACCCCACCAGCCGGGGCTCGGTGCAGATCAAAACCGCCCGTTTTGAAGACGCCCCCGCCATTGCGCCCAACTACCTCTCGACCGATGCCGACCGCAAGGTGGCCGCCGACAGCCTGCGCGTGACGCGCGGCATCATGGCGCAGCCCGCCATGGCACCGTTCGCCCCCGAAGAGTTCAAGCCCGGCGTGCAGTACCAGACCGATGCAGAGCTGGCCAAGTTGGCCGGGGACATCGCCAGCACCATCTTCCACCCCGTGGGCACCACCCGCATGGGGCGCGATGACGACCCGATGTCGGTGGTCAATGCGCGTTTGCAGGTGCGCGGCGTGGCGGGCTTGCGCGTGGTGGACGCGGGCGTGATGCCCACCATCACCAGCGGCAACACCAACAGCCCGACGCTCATGATTGCGGAAAAAGCGGCGCAGTGGATCGCCGAAGACGCGGCCCGGGGGCTCTGAAGTCTGCTGGGGTCAGTTCAGCACAGGGAATACCCCCGAATGGGGAAATCCCTGATGAATTCAGGGCTCGGGGGCGGCTACAGTTCACGCACTCGATGCAAAGCAGTACTGGCATCCCGAGGGCCGAGGAGACAACTCGACACCCTAAGAACTCCAACACGAACCAGCATCCGAACGAGATGATTTCCCAGGCGCCGCGCATGCGGCGCTTTTTTTTCGCCCGCTTCTGACGGCATGACAGGGCGGCGGCCCCGGCCCTGCCACAATCGCCCGCATGGAATTGCTGATTGTTTCGCTGGCCTCGCTGCTGGCCGGGTTGGTGGACGCGATTGTGGGCGGGGGCGGCTTGATCCTGGTGCCCGCTTTGTTTGCCACCTTCCCTCAAGCCCCTCCGGCCACGCTGTTTGGCACCAACAAAAGTGCGTCGATCTGGGGCACCGCGTTTGCCACCGCCCAGTACAGCCGCAAAGTGCAGATGCCCTGGCGCTCGCTGGTGCCTGCTGCAGGGGCAGGTCTGCTGGGCTCGCTGGTGGGCGCGTGGGCCGTCACTCTGGTGGACCCTTCGCTGTTTCGCAAGGCTCTGCCCATCTTGCTGACCATGTTGCTGGTCTACACCCTGGCACGCAAGGACTTGGGGCGCACCCATGCGCCGCGCTTTGTCGGGGCGCAAGAGGCCTGGGTGGCCGCAGGCGTGGGCCTCGTGATCGGCTTTTACGACGGCTTTTTCGGACCGGGCACGGGCAGCTTTTTGGTGTTTGCCTATGTGCGGTTGCTGGGGTACGACTTTTTGAACGCATCGGCCTCGGCCAAGCTGGTCAATGTGGCCACCAACTTTGCAGCCCTGGTGCTGTTCGCGGTGCAGGGCAATGTGTGGTGGCATTTGGCCCTGGCCATGGCGGTGTCCAACATCGTGGGCAGCCTGATCGGCACGCGCCTGGCGCTCAAGCATGGCGCAGGCTTTGTGCGCCGGGTCTTCATCTTGGTGGTGCTGGCCTTGATCGTGAAAACAGCTTACGACACCTGGTTCAGGACTTTGTAGCCCAGCGCCGCAAAGCCCCGGCGTACTGCGCCAGCGCCACCCCCAGCAAGATGACGCCTGCGCCGCCAATCTTGATCCAGGTGTAGTGTTCGCCCGACAAGGCCCAAGCAAAGAGGCCCGCCACGGGCGGCATCAAATACATCAGAGGGGCCGTGCGGGCCACGCCACGCACCGCATTGACCCAGCCCCAGCCCAGCCAGCCGAAAAAGGCCGACACCACCACCGACCAGAACAAGCCGACACCATCCCAAAAGTCCAATGCAGACCAAGGGACGTCGGCAACCGATGGCAGGCACCACAGCATCACCGGGATGCTGCCCAAAATGGTGCTGTAGCCCATGGTCAAGACCGCGCCGCGCTTGTCAAACATCGGTTTGGCTGCCACGGTGTAATAAGAAAACAGGCTGGCCGCCAACAAGAGCACCAAGTCACCTCCACCCGCCCGCCACTGACCGCCCAGAAGCTTGTCGGACAGGAACATCAACACCCCGCCGAAGGCCAAGCCCACGCCAAGCAGCTGCGCCAGCGACAGGCGCTCCAGCCCCTGGTAGCGCAGGATCAACAGGGTAAAGATCGGCCCGCAGGCCAAGATGACCGAGCTGGAAAACGCGGTGGACCAGTACACCCCGTACGTCACGATGCCCACATGCAGCGAATGCCCCACAAAGCCGAGCCAGGCCATGGCCCGCAGATCGCTGCGCGGCAAGGGGGGCCACCACTGACCCAAACGCCAGCGGAACATCATCAAAGCGCACACGGGCATGGTGAAGTAACGCGCCAGCAAAAAGCCGTCTGGCGTCAACAGGTGCAAAAGGTATTTTTGGAGCGTGAAATTGCCGCCCCAAATGACCACCAGCGCCAGCGCCGTGAACAGGGCCAGTCGTTGGTGAGGGTGATCGGGGTGGCGGTGGGGCATGGCCCATTGTGGCCGGACACGGGCCTCCAGCCTGTCCCGCCAGAGGCAATCGGTCAGTCGGCCACGACCACCGGCACGCGCTGCGCCAACGCGCACATGAGCTCGTAGCCCACGGTGCCTGCGGCTTGGGCCACCTCGTCAATAGACAAAACCGCGCCCGTCGACGTCTGCCCCCACAAGGTGGCGGTGCTGCCAAACCCGGCGGCAGGCAGCTCGGTCAGGTCCACCACCAGCATGTCCATGCTCACACGGCCCAGGGTGCGGCTGCGCACGCCGTCCACCAGCACGGGCGTGCCCGTGGGGCAGCTGCGCGGGTAACCGTCGGCATAACCACACGCCACCACGCCGATGCGCATGGGCTGCTCAGCCACAAAAAGCGAACCGTAGCCCACGCTGTCACCGGGCTGCAAATGCTGCACCGCGATGATGCGGGCAGACAGGCTCATGGCCGGCTGCAGGGCCCAGTCCTCGGCGCTCTGGGCCGGGAAGTCGGGCGAACTGCCATACAGCGCAATGCCCGGGCGCACCCAATCGGCTTTGACGGCGGTGTCACTGCCAAATCGCAAGGTGGCCGCGCTGTTGGACAGGCTGCGCTCACCGGGCAGGTCACGGGTGGCTTCGTCAAAGCGGGCCACCTGCTCGGTGATGCCTTTGGGCCCATCGGCGTCACTGAAGTGGGTGACCATCGAGATCTCGTCCACCTGCGGCAAAGCGTTCAAGCGGGTCCAAGCGGCACGGTAGCGTCCGGGCGCAAAACCCAGCCGATTCATGCCCGAGTTCATCTTGAGGAACACCCGGTGCGGCTCATGCGTCTTGTGCAGCGCCAGCATGTCAATCTGCTCGTCGCAGTGCACCGTGTGCCACAGGCCCAAGCGCGAGCACAGCTCCAAGTCGCGCGTCTCAAACACCCCTTCGAGCAACAAGATCGGACCTCGCCAGCCCAGTGCCCGCACACGCGAAGCCTCATC
>CANBTZ010000183.1 GCA_947372495.1 Comamonadaceae bacterium
GGAAGCTCACCTTGGTGGTGTTCACGGTGGCCCCGGGTTTGAGCTGGGTCATGAAAACCCTGTCCAAACGCCTGTACCGCCTGACCAAGGAAAGCCAGCAAGCCACCGACGATCTGGCCTATGTGGTCGAGGAGAACGTGCTCGCCCACCGCACGGTCCGCCTGCATGGTGCCCAGCAAAGCCAGCTGCAGCGCTTTGAGCAACTGGGGCACCAGTTGCGTGGCCTGGCGCTGAAGTCCACATCGGCGTCTGCCGCCATCACACCACTGACCCAGATGATGGCTGCGATTGCACTGTCGCTGGTGCTGAGCATCGCCCTGGTTCAAAGCCAGGGCGGTACGGGTGGCACCACCGTGGGCGGCTTTGTCGCGTTCATCTTCGCCATGTTGCAACTGGTAGCTCCGATCAAGCGCTTGGCCGATGTGGCAACCCCCATCACGCGGGGCCTGGCGGCCATCGAGCGAGGCTTGTCCTTGATGAAAGACGCGCCCACCGAGACCGAGGGCACACACCAGACTGACCGCGCACAAGGCCTGATCGAATGGCGTCAAGTCGGCATCCGCTTCAAGGCCGACGCGCCGCCAGCACTGGACGGCATTGACCTCACAATCCAGCCCGGTGAAATCGTCGCCCTGGTCGGCACCTCGGGCGCAGGCAAGACCACGCTGGTGAACCTGCTGCCCCGTTTTTTGGAGCCCACCACGGGTGAAGTGCTGCTCGACGGCCATGCCCTGTCCAGTTGGACGCTGGCCAGTCTGCGCACCCAGTTTGCCCTCGTCAGTCAGGACGTGGTCATGCTCAACGACACCGTGCAGGCCAACGTGTGCCTGGGCCTGCCCGCAGACCGGGCGAAGATACAGGCCAGCCTGCAAGCGGCCAACCTGTGGGGGCATGTGCAGCAGATGCCGCAGGGCATGGACACCCTGCTCGGCCACAACGCAGGTCAACTCTCAGGCGGTCAACGCCAACGGCTGGCCATCGCTCGGGCGCTGTACAAAAACGCACCGATCTTGATCCTGGACGAAGCCACATCAGCCCTGGACAACGAATCTGAACGCTTGGTGCAAGACGCCCTCAAGGTGCTGATGCAAGGCCGCACCACCTTGATCGTGGCGCACCGCCTGTCCACCATCGAACACGCCGACCGTGTGGTGGTGATGGACCATGGCCGCATCGTGGAGCAAGGCGCGCCTGCCGAGCTGCTGGCAAGGGGTGGTGCTTATGCCCGCTTGCACAGCCGGGGCGAATGGGCCGCACAGCCTGTGCAGGGCTGAAGACTTGGGTGAGGCGGCCTCAAAGCAGCACGATGTCGTACTGCTCTGGCCCCATCGAGCCTTCGGTCTGCAGCGAAATTGGCTTGGCGATGAAATCCGACAAGCCTGCCAAGTGAGGGCTTTCCTCGTCCAGCAGCAAATCGATCACGGCCGCTGAGGCCACCACCCGGAATTCACGCGGGTTGAACTGACGGGCTTCGCGCAGGATTTCGCGCAAGATGTCATACACCACCGAGCGAGACGTTTTGACAATGCCTTTGCCTTGGCAACTGGGGCAAGGCTCGCACAGCATGTGCGCCAGCGACTCGCGGGTGCGCTTGCGCGTCATCTCCAAAAGTCCCAACGAAGAAAAGCCACCGGCCATGGTCTTGACCCGGTCGCGCGAGAGCTGCTTTTTGAACTCGGCCAGCACCGTGTCCTGGTGCTCGGCGCGGCTCATGTCGATGAAATCGACGATGATGATGCCGCCCAGGTTGCGCAAACGCAGTTGGCGAGCAATGGCCTGCGACGCCTCCAGGTTGGTCTTGAAAATCGTGTCTTCGAAGTTGCGCGCACCCACATAGCCGCCTGTGTTCACGTCCACCGTGGTCAGCGCCTCGGTCTGGTCGATGATCAGGTAGCCGCCTGACTTGAGGTCCACCCGGCGGCCCAGTGCGCGGGCGATTTCTTCGTCGATCGCATACAGATCAAAAATCGGCCGCTCGCCTTTGTACAGCTGCAGCCGCTCAGCCGCCTTGGGCATGAACTCGGAGGCAAAGGCCGCCAGCTTGTCGAACTGCTCACGCGAATCAATGCGGATGCTTTGCGTCCACTCGCCCACCAAGTCGCGCAGCACGCGCTGCAAAAGCGTCAGGTCTTGGTGCAAGAGCGAGGTCGGCGGCAAACGCATCGACGCGTCCTTGATGCGTGTCCAGGTCTTGCGCAGGTAGGCGATGTCTTCCTGCAGCTCTTCGTCGCTCGAATCTTCGGCATTGGTGCGCAAAATGAAGCCACCGCCTGCCGTGCCCACCAAAGCCTGCAGCCTCGAACGCAAGGCGTCGCGCTGGTCTGAAGGGATTTTTTGCGACACACCGATGTGGTCGTCTTGCGGCAAAAACACCAAGTGGCGACCGGCGATGCTGATCTGCGTGGACAGCCTGGCCCCCTTGGTGCCAATCGGGTCCTTGATGACCTGCACCATCAAAGCCTGGCCTTCAAACACTTGTTTTTCAATCGGAACCAACGGCTGGCCCGTGCGGGCAGCGGCGGGCATTTCGCCATCGGCTTGACGTTGCCAGACGTCGGCCACATGCAAAAAGGCCGCTTTGTCCAGCCCGATGTCGATGAAGGCCGACTGCATGCCTGGCAGCACACGAGCCACCTTGCCCAAGTAAACGTTGCCCACCAGCCCGCGCTCAAGGGTGCGCTCAACGTGCATTTCCTGCACGGCCCCGAACTCGACCACGGCCACGCGGGTTTCCTGGGGCGACCAGTTGATCAGGATGTCTTGTTGCATGGTGGGTATGTTGAAGTGGGAACGGTCAGCAGCGAACGCCAAGCTGGCGAAGCAGCGCCGCAGTTTCAAACAGCGGCAGCCCCATGATGCCTGAGTAACTGCCACGGATCTGTGCAATGTGGGTCGCAGCCCTGCCCTGCACGCCATAAGCGCCGGCTTTGCCCATGGGCTCGCCCGTGGCCACATAGGCCCGGATCTGCGCTGGCGTCAGGGGGGCAAAGCGCACCCACGACTCGGACAGGGCCGTCACGCGCTGGCGTCCCTTTTGCACCGCCACGGCCGTGAGCACCCGGTGGGTCTGGCCCGACAACTGCCCAAGCATGCGCTCGGCGTCTTTGGCCGTTTCGGGTTTGCCCAAAATGTCACCGCCCAGCGCCACCGTGGTGTCGGCGCACAGCACGGGGGCCGCAGGCAAGCCTTGCGCCTTGAGCCGGGCCACAGCAGCGTCGAGCTTCAAGGCCGTGACGCGCTGCACATAGCGCGCAGGCGCTTCACGGCCACGCACAGCCTCCAATGCCTCGGCGTCTTCTTGCGGATCGGGCAGCAGCAATTGGTGGTCGACGCCGATTTGTGTCAGCAGCTGGCTGCGGCGGGGGCTTTGGGAGGCCAGATAAATGAAAGCACTCATGCGCGTTGGATCCTTTTCAGGCCGTCATTCGCGGTGGTAAGGGTGGTTGGCATTGACCGACCAAGCGCGGTAAAGCTGCTCGATCAGCAGCACACGCACCATGGCGTGCGGCAAGGTCAGGTCAGACAAGCGAATGCGCTCGTGCGCCAGCTTCTTGAATTCAGGGTCCAAGCCGTCCGGGCCGCCAATGACCAGCGCCACATCGTCGGCCTCGAGCTGCCAATGCTTGACTTTGTCGGCCAGCGCTTTGGTCGTGAGGTTGGTGCCCCGCTCGTCCAGCGCCACGATGCGGCAGCCACGCGGAATGGCGGCCTCGATGCGTTCACGCTCGGCCGCGTACAAGGTTTCCAGTGATTTGGAGCCCCGCGGCTCGGTCTTGACCGCCTTGAGCTCGACCTTGAGCTCGGGCGGAAAGCGCTTGGCGTAATCGTCCCAGGCGGTTTGCGCCCAGTCGGGCACACGCTGCCCGACCGCAACGATCAGCAGCTTCATGGGCTCTTAAACGCTTTTGCGGCTTGCAGGCCTGACCAGCTTGCGGGCGGTCGTTGTGGTTTTGGAGGCCGCAGATTTTTTGGCCACGGTCTTGCTTGGCGCGTTGACCACCACTTTTTTCAGAGTAGCCACTTTTTTGGCCGGGGCCTTCAGGGCGACTTTGCCAGCGGGCTTGGCAGCCGTTTTGGCTGCAGGTTTGGCGCTGGACTTGGCAGGTGCTTTGGCGCTGCTGGTGGCCTTCTTCGCAGGGCTCTTTGCAGGGGCCTTGGCGGGTGTTTTGGCTGCAACGGTTTTGCCAGCAGCGGCTTTCTTGGCGGGCACTTTTTTGGCCGCAGATTTCTTCTCCACCGCCACACTGGCTTCGGGCTTGGGCGCACCGAGCTTCAAGCGCACAGGCTTGTCGCCCCAGAGCTCTTCGAGGTTGTAGTAGCCGCGAATGGTCGGCTGCATGATGTGCACCACGGCCGCGCCGCAGTCGGCAATGATCCACTCGCCGTTGTCTTCACCCTCGATGCGGGGCTTGCCAAAACCGGCGGCACGCACCTTGTCGCGCACGCTGGCGGCCAGCGCCTTGGTCTGGCGGTTGGACGTGCCCGAAGCAATGATCACGCGCTCAAAGAGCGGCGACAAATGTTCGGTGTCGTACACCTGCAGGTCATGGGCTTTGACGTCCTCGAGCGCATCCACGATCAAACGTTGGAGCTTATGGATGTCTTTTT
Source organism: Comamonadaceae bacterium (assembly GCA_947372495.1). Classification (GTDB taxonomy): domain Bacteria; phylum Pseudomonadota; class Gammaproteobacteria; order Burkholderiales; family Burkholderiaceae_C; genus Limnohabitans_A. Next base: position 4,609 of record CANBTZ010000183.1, read on the forward strand.
TGGCAGCGGTTTCGGTCATGGGTGGGGCCTGTAGAGGTGGTGTTCGTGAATATAACGCTCCACCTCGGCAGGCACCAGTCCTTCGATCGGCTGGTGTTGGGCAATGCGTTGGCGGATGTCCGTGGCGCTCAAAGGCATCAACGGCATGTGAAGGGGATGGATCGGCAGTGTGAACAAGGCCTGGATTGTCGGCTCGGCGAGGTGAGCTTCACGCCAAGCCCCAACCTCAGGATCACGGTCTGCGGCGCAAATTATAGCCAACCGGGCAATGTCCTCGATCCTGTGCCATGAATGCAGAGATCGGCGCTGGTCGTCTCCGATGAGCAAATAGAGCTGGTTGTGTGGTCGCTCTTGCGTCAATTCTTGCAAAGTGTCCACCGTGTAGGTGGGCCCGGACCGCTTGATTTCCCGGCCATCCACCACCACTTGGGGGACGCCCTCAAAAGCCAGCTGGGTCATGGCCAGGCGGTGTGCGGCCTCTGTCAGTGTCTTCGCCTTGTGCCAGGCCTGCCCGGTGGGCAACACCCTCACTTCGTCGAGTTGCAGCTGCGCGATCGCGGTCTGGACCAAGGCCACATGGGCCAAGTGCGGTGGGTCAAACGCCCCACCAAACACACCGATGCGCAGCGGCTGGCTCACACCCAGTCCCGAGGCACCAGAAAGTGGCTGAGCAGGCGCTCCTCGGGCGAGCCCACCGGGTCCTGGCGCTGGTAAGACCAGCGCACCTCGGGCGGCATCGACAGCAGGATCGACTCGGTGCGGCCACCGGACTGCAGACCGAAATGCGTGCCCCGGTCCCAGACCAGGTTGAACTCCACATAGCGGCCGCGGCGGTACAACTGAAACTCCCGCTCGCGTTCGCCGTAG
>CANBTZ010000184.1 GCA_947372495.1 Comamonadaceae bacterium
GTCGAGCTGGCCCCGGTGGCCGGTTCGCCTGGCAAACGGGCGTACGACGTCATGCTCGACTGCTTCCACAAGGGCGTGTGGGTGCGCGCGGCGGGCGACAACTTGGTGATTTGCCCCCCTTACATTGTGGAAAACAGCCACATCGACCAGATCGTCCAGACCCTGGCCGACAGCATCCGACGGCATGCCTGACGCACGGGTGGGCACCGCTTCTTTTGTGGGAGCGGCGCCCTCGCCGCGATAGAGCGTCTGCAGACCATGGGCCATCGCCCCGAGGGCGGGGCTCCCGCCATGCCTGCCCACGCCGACATGGCAAGCCCACACCGACACGCCATGAAACTGGACCGACAAGCCTTTGCACCCATTGCGCTGACTTTGCTGGCCGCCTGGTTGGCGGCGCAGCTGTGCCTGTGGTTGCGCACCCCGCTGCCGTGGATGCTCGGGCCCCTGGTGGTCACCGCGCTGGCCTCGGCGCTGGGGCAGCCGACCCGCAGCTCTGACCTGCTGCGCAACGTCGGGCAGTGGGTGATTGGTGCGGCGCTCGGTTTGTATTTCACGCCGCAAGTCGGCGCGCTGGTCATGAACCTCTGGTGGGCCGTGCTGCTGGGTGTTGTTTGGGCGCTGGCGCAGGGTTACACCTTTGGCGCGTGGCTGCAGTGGCGTCACCGTGCTGACTTGGGTCAGCTGAGCCCGCGCAGCATGCGGGCCACCACCTATTTTGCGAGCGCCATTGGCGGCGCATCCGAGATGACGCTGCTGTCCGAGCGCGCAGGTGCACGCACCGACCTGGTGGCGGCTTCCCACACCCTGCGCTTGCTGATGGTGGTGCTCAGCGTGCCTTTTGCCATGCAGTGGGCGCAGGCGCACTGGGGCCTGCATGTGGACGAAACCTTGCGCATGGTCAACCGCACGCCCCAGTGGCCCGGTCTCTTGTGGCTGGCGCTGGCCTCGGGTGCGGGGGCGATGGTGTTGCTGGCCATGCGCCGCGCCAACCCGTGGTTCATGGGGGCGCTGTTGGCGTCCATGGGCGTCACGTTGCTGGGGCTGCAGTGGTCGGCCATTCCGCAGGGTTTGACCAATGCCGCGCAGCTGGTCATCGGGGTGAGCCTGGGGGTGAAGTTCCGCAAGGATTTCATCCACACCGCGCCGCATTGGCTGGTCTCGGTGGCGATCGGCACGCTGGCGATGATGTTGGGCTCGGGCCTGTTTGCCTGGGCGCTGGCGTGGGGCACCGATTTGCATGTGGCCACACTGTCGCTGGGCACCTCGCCCGGAGGCATTGCCGAGATGGCCATCACGGCCAAGGTGCTGCAGTTGGGGGTGCCGGTGGTGACGGCGTTCCAGGTCAGCCGTTTGGTGGCGGTGCTGCTGCTGGTGGGGCCTTTGTTCAGGCTGGAAGAGCGCCGCATCGATCGCCGCATCGCGGCGGGCTGAAACTGCTCAGCGCCAGGGGGAGCGGGCAGGTCAGTGGACGACGACGGGCTGCTGCGCCAGACCCACGTAGCCGTCGAGCGTGTCTTCGACTTCTTCTTGTGTGGGGGTGTGCTGCTGCCAGACCTGGATTTTTTGCTGGAACATTTCGGCCCAGGAGCCGTCGAGGTAAACCTCTTTGCCCGAGCGCTTGTCGACGATTTCAAAACCGTGGCGTTCCAGCACAGGTTTGCTGGGCGCTGACTTGTCGCCCTCTGAGGCATTGGCCAACACATGCATCACGGCGAAAGCGTCAGATTCGTACAGCAGGTTCATGGATTCATTCTCGCTCAACAAGACTCGCATGTGGGCATGTGTGTGGCAAATTCAAGAGCTTGTGGTTTTTTCAACAACCGGTGTTTCCACGGGCAAGGGCGGCAGCGCCTCCATGCCGCGCAGGTTCATGTCGATGAAGCTGCCGCTGACCTGGGTGATGCGGATGCGAGCCGGCATCCAGTTGTGGCGTTGCGACAGCCAGATCTCGACTTTGGCGTCGTACTGGCTGCGCGGCTGGCACACCCATTTGCTGGCGGTGATGGTTTGGCCCGACACGGTCAGGGGCTCGCTGCCTTCCAGAATCAGCAGCCAGGGCACCGCGTCGCGCAGTGTGGCCGTTTGCACCTGCAGCCGCGTGCCCACCGGGTAGCGGTCGGGGTCGCCCGCCATGGCGCTGGCCAGCTGCATGTACAGGCTGATTTGGTCTTGTGCCCCGGGCAGCAGCGGGGCCACAGGGGCGTTGCTGCTGAACACAATCCGTTTTTGTTCGCGGTCGAAGTGGGTGGCCCGCTCGCTGCGCCGGGTTTCCGAGAACTTCAACGGAGACAAACCCGAGCTGTCGATTTGCCCTTTGCTGTTGGAGGTGAAGATGCCGATCAAGAACGCTTTGACCGACACGCTCAAGGCATAGGCTTGGGGGTTGTGTTGCCAGCGCAACTCGCCACTGGCGTAGTAAGTGAAGCCTTTGTCCATGCCCGTCATTTGGTAACTCATCAAGCTGGACGGGGGCAAGGCGCCCAGTGCCATGGTGGGCCAAGATGCCGTGGCAGGCGTGGCAGGCGTGGCAGGCGTGGCAGCTTGTGCGGCTGATTCTTGGGGCGCCGATGCCGCTTCTGTCGGGGCTGCTGCAGGTTCTGCACTGGCGACTGTGGTGCTGGGTTCGCTGGCCGCTGCGCTGGCTGAGGGGTTGGGTTCTGCGTTTGTTTCGTTGGTGCCCGCATCCACAGGCGGCGGCACAAGGTGCCTCGGGGCTTTGGGCACTGGCGCAGCAGCAGGGCGCGCGGCGACAACCGCTGGTGCAGGGGGCGCGATCATGCGGGTTTTCAGGGGCGCGGCCGCCGTCGCCGGGGTGGGCTGCAGGCTCCAGTCGAGCGTGCCGGTCACGCCCAGCAGCAAGGCCAGATGCAACAGCGCGATCGCGAGCGCCAAGACCAGCAGCGTGCGCCGTGATGGGCCTGCTCGTTCAGGAGTGCCTGTGGGGTGGCTCATGCGTGCGTCGGGTGGTGGGCGAAGTTATTGTCCGCCCCAACCCAGATCGGCAGACAACTGGCGGGCCATGGCTTTGAGGGCCTGGGCCAGCGTGCCGTTCCAGTCGGTCGAGAAGGTGGCCGACGAGCCCATGGACACCACGCCCAGCGCCAGGTGGCCATCGGCGTCGAACACCGGGGCGCAAAAGCCCGAGATGCCCGGCAACAGCACGTTCTCGACGCGACCCATGCCGTGCTCACGCAGCTCGCCCAGCAGGGCGTCCAGTTGCGTGGGGGTGTGGGGCACGTCGTGGCGCCCGGCTTTGCGTGCCTGGGCCATTTCGGCCTCGATCATGGCGCGGGCCTGGTCCACGCCGATGCCGTGTCCCATGAAGGCCGCAAAGCAGCGGCCCGTGGCCGAAGTCAGCATGGGCATCACATCGCCCAGCCGCAGATTCACGGGCACCGCCAGTGGGGATTCTTGCCAATGCACCAAGGTCGGCCCCCGGTTGCCCCAAACGGCCAGCGCCAAGGTGTGGCCGATTTGCTCCATCAGGGCGGGCAGGCGTTCGCGCGCCAACTTGACCGCGTCCAGCCGAGACAGCGTGGCCAGACCCAGTCGCAAGGTGGCGGGGCCGAGCTCGTAGCGGGTGTTGCCGCTGTCCTGCACCACCAGCCCCAGGCGCTGAAAGCTCACCAGGTAGCGGTGGGCCTTGGCCGCGCTCATGCCCGCGGCTGCAGCCAGGTCGCGCAGCATCAATGGGCCGGGTGCTTGGGCCAGCACATCGAGCAGCGCAAAGCCGACTTCCACCGACTGGATGCCAGCGCGTTCCTTGTCTTCTGCGGGGGGGCTTGAAGTGGCCATTGGGTCTAAAATGGATTTTCGTTTAGTTAAACGAGTTTACCAATGCGTAATTTGATCTGCTGCACACTGTAGCGGATCGAACTTTGAAGAGACACAAGCATCATGAAACTGGCGACCTACAAAGACGGCTCACGCGACGGACAACTGGTGGTGGTGTCCCGCGACTTGGCCAGCGCCCATTATGCGACCGGCATCGCGGACACTTTGCAGCAAGTGCTGGACGACTGGAACTTCCTGTCACCGCAGCTCGAAGACCTGTACCAGACGCTCAACAGCGGCAAGTCGCGCCATGCTTTCCCGTTCGATCCGAAAAACTGCATGGCCCCGCTGCCCCGCGCCTACCAGTGGGCCGATGGCTCAGCCTACATCAACCACGTCGAGCTGGTCCGTGCGGCGCGCAACTCCGAAGTCCCCGAGAGTTTTTACACCGACCCGCTGATGTACCAAGGCGGCAGCGACGACTTTCTGGGCCCCTGCGACAAAGTGGTCTGCGCCGACGAGGCTTATGGCATCGACTTTGAAGCAGAGATCGCCGTGATCACGGGCGACGTGCCCATGAAAACCACGTCCGAAGAAGCGATCGAGGGCGTGCGCCTGTTGATGCTGGCCAACGACGTGAGCCTGCGCAACCTGATTCCGGGGGAGCTGGGCAAGGGCTTTGGCTTCTTGCAGAGCAAGCCCGCCACCGCGTTCAGCCCCGTGGCCGTCACGCCCGACGAGCTGGGCGACGCCTGGCAAGGCGGGCGTGTGCACCTGACGCTGCAGTCCACCTGGAACGGCCGCAAGGTCGGTTTGTGCGACGCAGGCCCCGAGATGACGTTCAGCTTTGGCCAGCTCATCGCCCACATCTGCAAGACGCGCAATGTGCGTGCGGGCTCCATCGTGGGCAGCGGCACGGTGAGCAACAAGGGGGTGGAAGTCAACGGCAAGAAAGACTGGCCCAAGGGCTACAGCTGCATCGCCGAAAAGCGCGCGATCGAAACCATCTTGGACGGCAAGCCCTCGACCGAATTCATGAAGTTCGGCGACACCATCCGCATCGAGATGAAAGGCAAGGACGGCGAGAGCCTGTTCGGCGCCATCGACCAGCAGATCGCTCAGCTGGCGTAAAGCGTGTCCAGTGAGGCCAACCCTTTGATCTCCAGGGGGTTGCCGAAGGGGTCCAGAAAGAACATCGTCCACTGCTCGCCGGGCTGCCCGGCAAAACGCAGTTGCGGCTCGATCACAAAAGCCACGCCCGCGGCCTGCAGCCGATCGGCCATGGCCTGCCAGTCGTCCTTTTGCAGTACCAGGCCGAAATGCGGCATGGGCACCATGTGCTCGCCCACGCGGCCTGTGGGGGCCGTCTTGAGAGGCTCGCCCAAGTGCAGCGAAATTTGGTGGTTGAAGAAGTCAAAGTCCACCCAAGTGTCGGTGGAGCGGCCTTCCTGGCAGCCCAGAATGCCGCCATAAAAGCGGCGGGCCTCGTTCAGGTCCGTGACGTTGAAAGCAAAATGAAACAGGCTGCGCATGCGGCAAAGCATAGCAGCCTGTGGCGGTTGGCGCAGCCTTGCCGACGGGCGTGATCAGCGGTGCGCGGCGCAGATCACAACTGGCTGGGGTTGGCCGCCATGTTGTCGAACTTCTTGAAATACTGCCGGGCCAAAGCCACCAGCTG
>CANBTZ010000185.1 GCA_947372495.1 Comamonadaceae bacterium
CACCACAGTGTCAAAGCTGGCATCGGCCGTGGGCAACTGCTCGGCCGACAAGCCCATCAGCTCGACCGCAATGCCCGCCTCACGGCTGCGTTTTTGGGCCAAGCGGTGCATCTGCATGGCCGGGTCCACGCCCACTAGGCGCGTGACCCGGTTGCGGTCGTAAAAGGGCAGATTGCGCCCGGTGCCCATGCCGACCTCCAGAACACGGCCCTGCGCTTGGGGCACCAGCTGGCGACGTTGCTTTTGCACCATCGGCAGGCCACAGGCCATGTCGATGACGTAGGGCAACACCACGCGGTCGTACCAATTCATGGTGTGCTCCTTTTTGCAGAGGGCTTAGCCCTTCTTGGCCACCAAGGTCAGGATGTCGTAGCTGGCCACCACTTCACCCAGTTGGTTGGTCACTTCCACGTCCCAAGCCACCACGCCTTGGCCCACGCCGTTCGCGTCCTTTTTCTGGCGGTCGATCTTGCGCTTGGCGGTCAGACGCGCCTGAATAGTGTCGCCGATGCCCACTGGCTTGACGAAGCGCAGCGTGTCCAAGCCGTAGTTGGCCAGCACCGGACCGGGCGCGGGCGAGACAAACAGGCCCGCCGCCGCCGACAGCACAAAGTAGCCGTGCGCGATGCGCTTGCCAAAGGGCGAATCCTTGGCCGCGATCTCGTCGAAGTGCATGTAGAAATAATCTCCCGACAGGCCTCCAAAGGCCACGATGTCGGCCTCGCCCACGGTGCGGCGGTGGGTCAGCAAGCTCTCGCCAATTTGCAGGTCTTCAAAGTAACGGCGGAAGGGGTGAACTTCGGTCTCGATCAGTTTGGCACCGCGCATGTATTCGCCCGTCACCGCAGCGATCATGGTGGGCGAACCCTGCAGCGCAGTGCGCTGCATCAGGTGCTTGACGGCGCGGATGCCGCCGAGTTCTTCACCGCCACCTGCACGGCCGGGGCCACCGTGCTTCAGCTGGGGCAGCGGTGAGCCGTGGCCGGTGGACTCCACAGCCGATTCGCGGTCGAGGATGTGCAGGCGGCCATGCAAAGCTGCCGCCACAGGGATGATGCGAGCCGCGATTTGCGGGTCTTTGGTGACCAGCGTGCCCACCAAGCTGCCTTGGCCGCGAGCGGCCAGCTTCAGGGCTTCGTCGATGCCGTCGTAGGGCATGAGCGTGCTCACGGGGCCAAAGGCTTCCACGTCGTGCACGCTGTCGGTGTGCAAAGGCTTTTGGCACAGCAGCAGCGTGGGCTGGAAGAACGCACCGCCTTCGACGCCCTGCCCCACGGGTGCAAAACCGGTACCGCCACCAAACACCAGTTCGGCGCTTTGGCGCAGCAAGGCCACGCGCTCGGCCACGTCGGCTTGTTGAGAATGCGAGGCCAAAGCGCCCATCTTCACGCCCTCGACCGATGGATCGCCAACCACCACTTTGGCCAGACGCGCTGTGAGCTTCTCGACCACAGCATCCAGGTGCTGGCGCGGCACGATGGCGCGGCGGATCGCGGTGCACTTCTGGCCCGCCTTGACGGTCATCTCGCGGGCGACTTCTTTCACAAACAAATCAAACTCTTCGTCATCGGGCATCACATCGGGCGCGAGGATGGCGCAGTTGAGCGAGTCGGCTTCGGCGTTGAAGGGGATGCTGTGCTTGACCACATTGGGGTGCACACGCAGCATGGCGGCGGTGTCGGCCGAGCCGGTGAAGGTGACCACATCCTGGCCATTCAGGCGTTCCAGCAGGTCGCCGGTGGAGCCGATCACCAACTGGAGCGAACCCGCAGGCAAGATGCCCGATTGCTCCACCAAGCGCACCATGGCTTCGGTCAGGTAGCTGGTGGACGAAGCGGGTTTGCCAATGCAAGGCATGCCCGCCAGAAAGCTGGGCGCGAACTTTTCCAAGAGGCCCCAGATGGGGAAGTTGAAAGCGTTGATGTGCACCGCGATGCCACCGCGTGGCACCAGGATGTGCGTGCCCGCAAAGCCGCCTTTTTTGCCCAAGGGGAAGGCCGGGCCTTCGTGGATCAGGTTGCCGCTGGGCAGCTCGTTGCTGCCCATGCCCGAATAGGCGAACAGCGTGCCTGCACCGCCTTCGATGTCCACCCAACTGTCGGCACGCGTGGCGCCGGTGTGGGCCGAGATGGCGTACAGCTGCTCTTTGTGCTCACCCAGGTACTTGGCCAGGGCCTTGAGGCGCTGGGCACGTTCTTGAAAGTCGAGCTTGAGCAAATTGGGCAGGCCCACGGTGCGGGCGTAATGCACCGCGTCGCCAAAGTCGATGGCTTCGGCATGGGTTTGGTAAATCGGCTGGCCGTTGATGGCGCTGCGCAGGGCTTGCGCGCCTTGTTGGCCGATCCATTGGCCACCGATGAAACTTTGCAGGACTTGGGACATGGGGGGATGCTTTCGGGAAAAGTCAAAGACCGGCCTGTCAGAATTAACCGACCGATTGGTCGGGAAATTCTAATTGGTTTTTATCAGGCCACTGCCCACGACAACACACCCATGGGCAATGACCCGTATTTACCCTCACTCTCCAATTGACCCATGGTCAAGTTCGGATTTAATAAGTATACTTATCATATGCACACACCCACTGTGCCCCCATACCCAAGGAGAACCCATGAGCACCGCGCCAACTCAACTTCCTGTCATCGTTGCCGGTGGCGGCATCGGCGGCTTGGCGGCCGCCCTCGCCCTGGTCCGCCAGGGATTTCAGGTCACCGTGCTGGAGCAAGCCCCCGAGATCGGCGAGATCGGTGCGGGCATCCAGCTCGGCCCCAACGCCTTCCACGCGTTTGACGCTTTGGGCATCGGAGACAAAGCCCGTGGCCGTGCGGTTTACACCGATTACATGGTGATGCATGACGCCATCGACGAATACCAGGTGGGCCAAATCCCGACGGATGACAAGTTCCGCCAACGCTTTGGCAACCCCTATGCCGTCATTCACCGCGCCGATGTGCATTTGTCCCTGCTCGAAGGCGCGCAGGAGACGGGACAAGTTGAGTTCCACACCAACACCCGCGTGGTGCGCATCGAACAAGACGCACACAGCGTGACCGTATGGGACCAAAACGGCAAGGCCTTCCAAGGCTGCGCACTGATCGGGGCCGATGGCGTCAAGTCCGTGGTGCGTGAGCAGTTTGTGGGCGACCCGGCCCGCGTGACCGGCCATGTGGTGTACCGCGCTGTGGTCGACAAAAAAGACTTTCCCGAAGACCTGCAATGGAACGCCGCCGCCATCTGGGTCGGCCCCAATTGCCACCTGGTGCATTACCCCCTGCGCGGCGGTGAGCAATACAACGTGGTGGTGACTTTCCACAGCCGAGAGCAAGAAGAATGGGGCGTCACGGACGGCAGCAAAGAAGAAGTGCAAAGCTACTTTCAGGGCATTTGCCCCAAAGCGCGCCAGCTGATCGACCTGCCCAAGACCTGGAAACGCTGGGCCACCGCCGACCGCGAGCCGATTGGCCAGTGGACTTATGGCCGCGTGACCCTGCTGGGCGACGCGGCTCACCCCACCACCCAATACATGGCCCAAGGTGCATGCATGGCCATGGAAGATGCCGTGACCCTGGGCGAAGCCCTGCGCACACACCACAACGACTGGCCCCAAGCGCTGGACATGTACCAGCGCGCCCGCGTGGCCCGCACCGCACGCATCGTGCTGTCAAGCCGCGAGATGGGCCGCATCTACCATGCCAAGGGTGTCGAGCGCCTGGTGCGCAATGACCTGTGGCGCGGCCGGGGTGCAGAGCGCTTTTATGATGCGATGGAATGGCTCTACGGCTGGAACGTGGGCAACTGCCTCGATGCAGCGAAACACAACGCATAAACAGGAGACAAGAATGAACGAACTCGGCCGAATCGAAGACTTGCCCAAAGACTATGTGCAGGACCTGCGCGACCTGAACCTGGTGCCCCTGTGGCCCAGCCTGCGCGGCGTGCTGCCCCCCAAAGTGCCCACGCGCCAGACCCAACCCACCTGCTGGGCTTACCGAGACATCAAACCCTTGCTGCTCAAAGCCGGTGAGCTGACCCCGATTGAAAAAGCCGAGCGCCGCGTGCTGGTGCTGGCCAACCCGGGCCACGGCTTGGACAAGATGCAAGCCTCGGCCGCCATGTACTTGGGCATGCAACTGCTCATGCCCGGCGAATGGGCGCCCAGCCACCGCCACACGCCCAACGCGGTGCGCATGGTCGTCGAGGGCGAAGGCGCCTGGACCACGGTGGACGGCGAGAAATGCCCCATGAGCCGAGGCGACTTGATCTTGACGCCCACGGGCCTGTGGCACGAACACGGCCACGACGGCACCGAGCCGGTGATCTGGCTCGACGTGCTGGACCTGCCCCTGGTCTATTACATGGAGGCCAGTTACCACATCAACGGCGACCGACAAACCGTGGTGCCTGGCCGCAGCGACCAGCAATACGCCCGTGGCGGCGTGGTGCCCTCGCATGTGTTTGAGCGCAGCAAGAAGGCTTACCCCATGCTGCGTTACGCCTGGAAAGACGCCAAGGCCGCGCTTGAATCACTGGCCGCTGACGATGCCGGGTTGGAGCAGGTGCAAGTCACCTACACCAACCCCGAAACCGGTGGCGATGCCGAAAACATTCTGGGCTTTTATGCCCTGATGCTGCGGCCCGGCCAGACACTGCGCTTGCCAGCACGTTCACCCGCCCAGGTGTTCCATGTCATTGAAGGCCAGGTCGAAGCCCACATCGTGGACAAGACCTTCCAGATGGTCGAAGCCGACACTTGCTGCGCGCCCGGGTACGAAGCCGTGACGCTCAAAAACCTGAACGCCAGCCAGCCTGCGTTCGTGTTCATCGCCGACGAATCGCCCCTGCACCGCAAGCTGGGTGTCTACGAAAACCGCGGCTGATCTTTTTCCTTTGTAGGAGCGACGCCCTCGTCGCGATAAACCTCCGCAAATGACCCTCGCGACGGGGGCGTCGCTCCCACAGCAACTCCACTGCAAACACCATGACCTCTTACCTCTTCACTCCGCCCCCCGTCCAGTCCCTGCCCATCCGTGGCGAGCAGGAACGCTTCCCCGTCAACCGCATCTTCTGCGTGGGCCGCAACTACCACGCCCACGCCGTCGAGATGGGCCGCCCCGTCGACAAGAGCGTCGAGCAGGCCTTCTACTTCACCAAGTCGCCCCAGACATTGGTGGAGAGCGGCGCCACGGTGGCCTACCCGCCCCGCACCAGCAACTACCACTTCGAGATGGAACTGGTGTTGGCCATTGGCAAAGCTGGTTTCCGCGTGAACGAAGCCCAGGCGCATGAACTGGTTTATGGCTATGCCTCAGGCTTGGACATGACGCGCCGTGATCTGCAACTGGTGGCCCGCGACAAGGGACGTCCCTGGGACACGGGTAAAGACATCGAACAAGGCTCGGTTTGTTCAGAGATTGTTCCCATGCCCGGCGTG
>CANBTZ010000186.1 GCA_947372495.1 Comamonadaceae bacterium
AGACCACCTATTTCCTCAGCCGCGAAACCGTGGTGTCCACCCCTGGCACGGGCATGGCGCAGTGGCGCGAAAAACTGTTCGCCGCCATGAACCGCAATGCAGGCGGCGTGGTGGAGTTCTTCCGCTTGCCCGACAACGCCGTGGTCGAGCTGGGTACGCGGGTGCAGATTTGAGGTGATGCATGAACAGCATTTGGTGGTTGTTGGGGGCACTGTTGGCCGGGCTGTGCATCGGTGCAGGCTTGGGCAGGTCGGCCGTACGCGTGCAGCGGCAGGCCGATGCCGAGAATCGTCGGCGTTGGCTGGCGCTTCGCGACACCTTGCAGGCTTTGCCGCAGCTGCCGAATGCCACGGCCATGGTCAATGCCGTCAAGGATGCGGTGGCAAGCACCACCTGTTTTCGGGCGCACGTCTTGCTGTCCGAACAGGGCCACATCACCGACGATCAGATCGCAGCAGCGTCTTTCTTTGTGGAGCCGCATCTGGTCGGCATGGCAATGCGCCAGCGCCAAAGGGTCAGCAGCGCCGCGCTGGCCCCTTTGGGGTGGGGCTGTGCCTACATGCCCCTGTGCTCTGGAACTCAGGTCTGGGGCGTGTTGGTGTTGGCGCTGCCCGAGGCCGCACCATGGCGGCCTGAGGAGTTGGCCTGCTGCGACATCCTGGCCCAGAGTCTGGGCACAGGATTCAGCACGGCCATGAAGGCCTGATCAGACCCCCCGTGCGCGCTCGCTCTTGAACTGCGCCCGGAACTGCGAGAACTGGCCCGCGTCGAGTGACGCGCGCACTTCGCGCATCAGGTTCAGGTAGTAGTGCAGGTTGTGGATGGTGGTCAGCATGGGGCCGAGCATTTCGCCGCAGCGGTCCAAGTGGTGCATGTAAGCGCGGCTGAAACCCTCTCGGCCACCGTTGTCCCACGACACGCCAGATGTTCCCGCGCAGGCATGGCAGGTGCAGCTGGTGTCCAGCGGTTGCGGGTCGTTTTTGTGGCGGGCGTTGCGCAGCTTCAGGTCGCCAAAGCGGGTAAACACCGTGCCGTTGCGGGCGTTGCGGGTGGGCATGACGCAGTCGAACATGTCCACGCCATCGGCCACGCCTTGCACCAGGTCTTCGGGCGTGCCCACGCCCATCAGGTAGCGTGGTTTGTTCTCAGGCAGGCGGTGCGGCGTGTGCGCCATGATCTGCAGCATCAGGTCTTTGGGCTCGCCCACGCTCACGCCGCCAATCGCGTAGCCGGGGAAGTCCATCTCCACCAGCGCGTCCAGCGATTCCTGGCGCAGGTTTTCAAACATGCCGCCTTGCACGATGCCAAACAGCGCGTTGGGGTTTTCCAGGCGGGCAAATTCGTCTTTGGAGCGCACGGCCCAGCGGCGGCTCATTTCCATCGACTTGCGGGCTTCTGCCTCGGTGGTCAGGTGCCCCTTGGTTTCGTATGGCGTGCACTCGTCGAGTTGCATCACGATGTCGGAGTTCAGAATGGTCTGGATCTGCATGCTCACCTCGGGCGACATGAAGAGCTTGTCGCCGTTCACGGGAGAAGCAAAGGTCACGCCTTCTTCGGTGATCTTGCGCATGTCGCCCAGCGACCAGACCTGAAAACCCCCCGAGTCGGTCAGGATGGGTTTGTCCCATTTTTCAAACTGGTGCAGGCCGCCAAAGCCTTTCATGATGTCCAGCCCAGGGCGCATCCACAGGTGGAAGGTGTTGCCCAAAATGATCTGCGCGCCCATCTCGTGCAGGCTGCGCGGCATCACGCCTTTGACCGTGCCGTAAGTGCCGACTGGCATGAAGATCGGCGTTTGCACCACGCCATGGTTCAGGGTCAGTGTGCCTCGGCGGGCGTGGCTAGAGGGGTCGGTTTTGAGCAGGTCGAATTGGAGCATGGCAGGGATTGTAGGAGGGCTAGTCTGTGCCGTCCCCAAAGCATTGCGCGACCAACTCGCGCAGCCACTGGTGCCCTGGGTCTTTGTGCAGTCGGGCGTGCCAGAACTGGTGGATGGCGCTGCCGTCCACCGCCAGCGGCAGGGCTCGGGTGGTCAGGGCAAAGGGGCGGGTCACGCGCTGCGCAAAACGCTCGGGCACGGTGGCAATCAGGTCCGAGTGGCCCAGCACATCACCCAAAGCGACGTAGTGCGGCACCGTGAGGCGAATGCGGCGCTGCAGACCTTGGCGCTCCAGCGCTTCATCGACCCTGCCGTGCCCTGTGCCTGTGGCGATCACGCGCACATGGCTGGCGGCGGCAAAGTCGGTGAGCGTCAGTGCAGCGGCTGTCGCCAGCGGGTGGCCTTCGCGCATCAGGCACACATAGGGCTGGCGAAACAGCGCTTGCTGAAAAAAACCCGCCTGCAGCTGCGGCAGCAGGCCCAGCGCCAAGTCGGTGCGGCCAGAGGCCATGTCGTCTTTCAGGCTGTCGCTGGTCACAGCCACCACGTTGAGCGTGACGCCGGGGGCAGCCCCAGCCAGCGCGTCCATCAGCACGGGCAGGAAATACATTTCGCCCACATCGGTCATGGCCAAAGTGAAGCGGCGCTCGCTGGTGGCCGGGTCAAACGAGGCGCGCACATTGAGCGCTTGCTGCAAGCCGTCGAGCGCGGTGGCCACGGGTTCGGCCAGCTGCAGGGCGTAGGGCGTGGGCGCCATGCCGCGCTGGGTGCGCAAAAACAGCTCGTCGCCCAGACTGGTGCGCAGGCGGCCCAGCGCGCTGCTGACGGCGGGCTGGCTCATGCCCAACAGGGTGGCCACCGACGACACGCGCTTTTCGCGCAGCAGGTGGTGAAACACCAGCAGCAGGTTCAGGTCGAGGCGGGCGAGTTCCATGCGATGAGTGGTATTTGAAATTCGGATAATGATTATCTTTGAAATTCGATTTACGAAAATCAATGCTTTGCGCATGATGGCGTCCACTGTAGGAGCGACGCCCCCGTCGCGAAGGATTTCGATTTGCGGACGCCCGATCGCGACGCGGGCGTCGCTCCCACAAAAAGGAATTGAGGAGCGCTACCCATGACTGAACACCCCATCCATTGGGAAACGGAAGGCACCAGCCGCGTCCCGTTTGCCGTCTACACCGATCAAGACCGGCACAAAAAGGAGCTGGAGCGCTTCTTTTATAAGAGCCATTGGAGCTATGTGGGGCTGGAAGCCGAGATCCCGAACCCCGGCGACTTCAAGCGCACGGTGGTGGGCGAGCGCTCGGTCATCATGACGCGCGCCACCGACGGGCAGATCCATGTGGTCGAGAACGTCTGCGCCCACCGGGGCATGCAGTTTTGCCGCGAGCGCCACGGCAACAAAAAAGAGTTTGTCTGCCCTTACCACCAGTGGAGCTACACGCTCAAGGGCGACTTGCAGGGCGTGCCTTTTCGGCGTGGCGTGCGCCAAGACGGCAAGGTCAACGGCGGCATGCCCGCCGACTTTGACCCCAAGGACCACGGCCTCACAGCCCTGAAAGTGGCCACCCGAGGCGGGGTGGTGTTCGCGTCGTTCGACCACAGCGTCGAATCGCTCGAAGACTTCATGGGACCGACCATCCTGAAATACTTTGACCGCCTGTTCAATGGCCGCAAGCTGGTGGTGCTGGGCTATAACCGCCAGCGCATTCCGGGCAACTGGAAGCTGATGCAAGAGAACATCAAAGACCCCTACCACCCCGGCTTGCTGCACACCTGGTTTGTGACCTTTGGCCTCTGGCGTGCCGACAACAAGAGCGAGCTGCGGATGGACGCGCACCATCGCCATGCGGCCATGATCTCGACCCGAGGCAGTGCTGGCCAAGCCACGGGGCAGGCGTCGCAAGTCACGCAAGTGAGCAGCTTCAAAGAAAGCATGCAGCTCAACGACCCGAGCTTCTTGGACATCGTGCCCGAAGACTGGTGGAAGATGGAAGACCAGATGCCCTCGGCGGTGATGATGACGCTGTTCCCCAGCGTGATTTTTCAGCAGCAGGTCAACAGCGTGTCCACCCGGCACATCCAGCCCGATGGGCATGGTGCGTTTGATTTTGTCTGGACGCACTTCGGCTTTGAGGACGACACGCCCGAGATGCACGAGCGCCGCCTGCGCCAGTCCAACCTGTTTGGCCCGGCCGGTTTTGTGAGCGCGGACGACGGCGAGGTGATCGAGTTTTCGCAGCAAGCGTTTGAGACCAAACCCGAGCACCGCATGCTGGTGGAGCTGGGCGGTCGCGATGTGGGCGAGACCGACCACATGGTGACCGAAACGCTGATCAGGGGCATGTACGAATACTGGCGCAAAGTGATGGAGGCTTGATGATGGTCGATATGCAAACTTGGTTCGGCATCCAGCAGCTCTATGCCGATTACGCCAGCGCCGTGGACAGCGGCCACTGGGACCTGTGGCCCGAGTTTTTCACCGAGCAGTGCGTTTACAAACTGCAGCCGCGTGAAAATTACGAGCGAGGTTTCCCGCTGTGCACCCTGTCCTTCACCAGCAAAGGCATGCTCAAAGACCGCGTGTACGGCATCCAAGAAACGCTGTACCACGACCCCTATTACCAGCGGCATGTGGTGGGCGCGCCCATCGTGCGCCGCGTGGCAGACGGCCGCATCCACGCAGAAGCCAACTACGCGGTGTTCCGCACCAAACTCGACAAAGAAAGCACGGTGTTCAATGTGGGCCGCTACATCGACACCATTGTTCAAACCCCCGAAGGCTTCAAATTCGCCGAGCGCCTGTGCGTTTACGACAGCGAAATGATTCCCAACTCCATCATTTACCCGATCTGAAAATGGATGGCGCTTTCTCGGAGCCCTTTGTGGGAGCGGCGCCCTCGCCGCGAAAGAGCCTTGCAGACCACCACCCATCGCCCCGAGGGCGGGGCTCCCACATCACCACACACCTCAAGAGAGAGTAACCATGACCCAATGGACTGACGTGGCCGCCGAGGCCGATTTGTTTGAAGGCGCAGGCATTGCCGTCGCCCCCGAGGGCCAAGACATTGCCCTCTTCAGCGTGGAAGGTGAAGTCTTCGCCATCAACAACCTGTGCAACCACGGCAACGCCAAGCTGTGCGACGGCTTTGTCGAAGGCCACCATGTGGAGTGTCCTTTTCACCAAGCGCAGTTCAGCTTGCGCGACGGTTCAGTGGCCTGCGGCCCGGCGACCGAGCCAGCCAAAACCTGGCCGGTCAAGATCGAAGGTGGGCGGGTGTTTCTTCAGTTGAATGTTTGATTTTTAAAGGCGGGGCTGGACGCCGTGGTCGTTCGGCACATGAGTCCACAGACGATCAGAATTGCGCTTGACTCAGTCCCATTACCATTGAGATGAACTGACGGAGCATGGCATGAAAATCAAACCCATTCGTACACCAGAAGATCACGCGCAAGCGCTGCAAGAAATTTCCAAATTGATGGAGGCTGACCCAGCCATCGGCACACCCAAAGGAGATCGTCTGGACGTGCTGGTCACGCTC
>CANBTZ010000187.1 GCA_947372495.1 Comamonadaceae bacterium
AAAAGTCTGCATGGTTGCAAGTGCGTCAAAGCCGTCCTGACTACGTGATGTTGTGGGGCTGGGGCGTGATGAACTCGACGGCTTTGAAAGAAGCCCAAGCCACGGGCTACCCCCGCGACAAGATGTATGGCGTGTGGTGGGCTGGTGCCGAGCCTGATGTCAAAGACGTTGGCGAAGGTGCCAAGGGCTACAACGCATTGGCGCTGAACACTTCGGGCACACAGCCCAAAGTCATTCAGGAAATCCTCAAGCATGTGCATGGCAAGAGCCAAGGCACCGGTCCCAAGGACGAAGTCGGCCAAGTGCTGTACACCCGTGGTGTGATCATTTCGATGCTCAGCGTCGAAGCTGTGCGCCGCGCGCAAGAGCGTTTTGGCAAGGGCAAAGTCATGACCGGCGAGCAAGTGCGCTGGGGCCTGGAGAACCTGGCACTGGACCAAAAGCGTCTGGACGCCATGGGTTTCACCGGCATCATGCAGCCCCTGTCGACATCGTGTGCTGACCACATGGGTTCGACCGCAGCCCGCGTGCAGACCTGGGACGGCAGCAAGTGGAACTTCACATCTGACTTCATCCAAGCCGACGAGCAGATCTTGAAGCCCATGGTCAAACAAGGCGCTGACAAGTACCTGGCCGACAAGAAGATGACACGCCGCGCCCCTGCGGATTGCCAGTCTTGATCGACCTGGCTAAGTGACTGAAGTTGATGGCTTGCGCAGACGCGTGAGCCGTCAACTGAAAGACCAGCCCGTGTGTGGCTGCTCTTTCAGTTGATTCAAACAGGCCCCCCATGAACGATTCAAACATCATTCTCAATGTCAATGGCATCGAAGTCATTTACAACCACGTCATCCTGGTGCTCAAGGGTGTGTCCTTGCAGGTGCCCGAGCGCGGCATCGTGGCTTTGCTGGGCGGCAACGGCGCTGGCAAAACCACCACACTGCGCGCGATTTCCAACTTGCTCAAGGGTGAGCGCGGTGAAGTCACCAAGGGCTCCATTGAGCTGCGTGGTGAGCGCATCGAAAACCTCTCGCCTGCCGACTTGGTCAACCGTGGGGTGGTCCAGGTCATGGAAGGCCGCCACTGCTTTGCCCACCTGACCATCGAAGAAAACCTGATGACCGGCAGCTACACCCGTTCTGACAAGGGCGAGATCGCGGCCAACCTCGAAAAGGTCTACAACTACTTCCCGCGCCTGAAAACCCGCCGCACCTCGCAGGCCGCCTACACCTCGGGCGGTGAGCAGCAGATGTGCGCCATCGGTCGCGCCCTGATGTCCAACCCCAACATGGTCTTGCTCGACGAGCCCTCGATGGGCTTGGCCCCACAGATCGTGGAAGAGGTGTTCAACATCGTGAAAGATTTGAACGAGAAGGAAAAAGTGACCTTCCTGATCGCTGAGCAGAACACCAACATGGCGCTCAAGTACGCCGACTACGGCTACATCATGGAGTCCGGCCGCGTGGTGATGGACGGTGCTGCCGAAGACCTGCGCACCAACGAAGACGTGAAAGAGTTTTACCTGGGCGTGGGCGGCGGCGAGCGCAAGAGCTTCAAAGATGTGAAGAGCTACAAGCGTCGCAAGCGCTGGTTGGCTTGATGCTCAAGCGTTGACCTTCGCCACCACCTTCTCAGCAGTACCCGAAAGAATCGCATGACCCATCACCTCGATGCGTTGGAAACCCGCGCCCCCGAAGTCCGCGAAGCGGCGCTCATGGCCGCTTTGCCTGCACAAATTGCACATGCGCAGCAGCACAGTGCTGCGTTTGCCGACATCCTGCAGGGGGTCGATGCCGCCAAAATCAACAGCCGCGCTGCGCTGGCGCAACTGCCTGTCACGCGCAAATACGAGTTGCTCGAGCGCCAGCAAGCGCAGCGGGCCAAAGATCCGTTCGGTGGCTTTGCCGCCATCGGCTGGAAGGGCATGGTTCGCCCTGCTGGCGTGCGCCGCGTGTACCAGTCGCCTGGCCCGATTTATGAGCCCGAAGGCCACGCGCCCGATTACTGGCGTGCCGCCCGTGCCATGGCTGCGGCCGGTTTTGAAGCGGGGGACCTGGTGCACAACTGCTTCAGCTACCACCTGACGCCTGGCGCTTGGATCATGGAAAGCGGCGCTCAGGCCTTGGGCTGCGCGGTGATTCCGGGCGGCGTGGGCAACACCGAGCAGCAATTGGCGGCGATCGCCGATCTGCGTCCGGGCGCTTATTCGGGCACGCCGAGCTTCCTCAAGATCTTGGTCGAAAAAGCGGCCGAGGCGAATCAGAAATTGCCCATCACCAAAGCGCTGGTGTCGGGCGAGGCGTTCCCGCCTTCGCTGCGTGACTGGCTGGCCGAGCGCGGCATTGCGGCTTACCAGTGCTACGCCACGGCCGACGTGGGCCTGATCGCTTACGAAACGCAGGCCCGTGAAGGCCTGGTGATTGACGAAGGCGTGATCGTCGAGATCGTGCGCCCGGGCACCGGAGACCCTGTGGCCGAAGGCGAGGTGGGCGAAGTGGTGGTCACGGTGTTGAACCCCGATTACCCCCTGATCCGTTTTGGCACGGGCGATTTGTCGGCGGTGATGCCTGGCCACTGCCCGACGGGCCGCACCAACACGCGCATCAAGGGGTGGATGGGCCGTGCCGACCAGACCACCAAGGTGCGCGGCATGTTCGTGCACCCCGGACAGGTGGCCGAAATCGTCAAGCGCTTCCCAGAGGTCAACAAAGCACGCCTGGTGGTCAGCGGTGAAATGGCCAATGACCAGATGGCTTTCAAGGTCGAAACGCTGGCCTTGAACGATGAAACTTTGAAATCCCGCATCGCCGATGCCGTGCGCGATGTGACCAAACTGCGGGGCGATGTCAGTCTGACAGCGCCCGGGTCTTTGCCCAACGATGGCAAGGTGATTGAGGATGCGCGCAGTTACAAATGACCCTGAGGGCATCGGTCAGGGTTTTCATGGGGCTGGGCGGTAAGTAATTTCCGCGATTCCAGGACCCAACTTTGGTTCTAGACTGTCTAAATTGATTTTAGGAGTTTGAACATGAAGCAATGGATCGCATTGGCCGCTTTGGCCAGCCTCGCCGCAGGTGCGCAAGCGCAGGCATTCCCCGGCAGCAAACCGATCTCCATCGTTGTGCCGTTCACGGCCGGCGGTCCAACCGACCGCGTGGCCCGTGACTTGGCTGAAGCCTTGCGCAAGCCTTTGGGTGGCGTGGTCGTGGTGGTTGACAACGCTGCAGGTGCAGGAGGCTCCATTGGTGCCAACAAGGTCGCCAAAGCCGCACCCGATGGCCACACGCTGCTGCTGCACCACATCGGCATGGCCACCATGCCCACGCTGGTGCGCAACATCCCCTTCAAGGTCGACAGTGATTTTGAATACCTGGGCATGATCAACGATGTGCCCATGACCCTGGTGGGCAAGCCGAGCTTGCCTGCGGCCAACTACAAAGACCTGAGCACCTGGATCAACGCCAACAAAGACAAGGTCAACTTGGGCCATGCAGGGGTCGGCTCTGCATCGCACTTGTGCGGCTTGCTGTTCCAGAACGCCATCAAGGTCGACATGACCACGGTGCCCTACAAAGGCACCGCGCCGGCCATGACCGACCTGATCGGTGGACAGATCGACCTGATGTGCGACCAGACCACCAACACCACCAGTCAGATCGAAGGCAAGAGCATCAAGGCCTTTGCCGTGACCACGACCAAGCGTCTGACCACGCCTGCACTCAAGGATTTGCCCACACTCAATGACTCGGGCCTCAAAGGTTTTGAAGTCACGATCTGGCACGGCCTGTATGCGCCCAAGGGCACGCCAGCCGACATCCTGGCCAAGATCAACGCTGCGCTCAAAACGGCTTTGAAGGACCCTGAGTTCGTCAAAAAGCAAGAAGGCCTGGGCGCAGTGGTGGTGACCGACAAGCGCAGCGACCCGGCTGAGCACAAGAAGTTTGTGGCTGCCGAAATCGCCAAGTGGAGCCCCATCATCAAGGCTGCTGGCGTTTACGCTGACTGAGCTCGATCCTTGCTCCCAAAACAAAAGCCGCTCACTGCGGCTTTTGTTTTTTGAGGTGGGCTCAAGGCCTCACTCGTTGTCCAGCGCATTGGCCGCGCCCCACAGAGCGGGTGACTCGTTCGCTTGAATCACCCACACCGGGATCTTTTGCAGGTAGCTGGCAAAGCGGCCCTTGGCCTCAAAGCGTGCGCGAAAACTCGAGTGCTCAAACCAACCCATCAGTCGCGGCACGATGCCGCCGCCCACATAGACGCCACCACGCGCACCCAGAGTGAGGGCCAAGTCACCCGCCACCGAGCCCAGAAAGCCTGCAAACATGTCCAGGGTCTGCAGGCAGACCGTATCTTTGTCGTTCAAGGCCCGGTGCACGATGTCCACCGGGGTGAGGTCTGCAGCGGCCACTTGCTGCTGCACGGTGGCCAACGCCAGATGCAAATCCACCAGGCCTTGGCCACACAGCACGCGTTCGGCCGAGACGTGACCGTATTGTTGGCGAATGTGTTCGATGACTTGGAATTCGAGTGTCGTTTGAGCCGCGAGGGTGATGTGCCCACCTTCACCCGAGATCGCCGACCAGCCGGTGTCGCCATGCGGGATCAAGCCTGACACGCCGAGCCCGGTGCCCGGACCGATCAGGGCAATGGCCGAATGCGCGCAAGGCGTCTGTCCGCCCAGCTGTGTGCGTTGTTCGGCAGGCAAGGACAGCAGCGCCAGCGCCAGAGCGGTGAAGTCGTTGATGACTTTGAGTTTTTGCAGCGACAGGCGTTGTTGGAGTGCCTGGATGGAGAACGACCAATGGTGGTTGGTCATGCTGATGTGGTCACCGGTGACCGGATTGGCGATGCCGATGCAGGCCGCTGCAGGCGCACTGACGCCCGCGCGTACCAGATAGGCTTCGATGGCCAGCGCGATGTCCGCATAGTCGGCGCAAGGCAACACATGGATGTGCTCCAGCGCTGCGCCTTTGCAGCTTTGCCAGCCAAAGCGGGCGTTGGTGCCCCCCACATCACCCAGCAATCGGGGGTACAGGGCTTGGGTGCTCATGAACAAATCAAAAACATCTTTGTTTGAAAAAGTGCCCCAACCCTTGCGGGCCGGGGCGATAAAGTTTCCTTGGAAGAAACGTACTCAACAACTTGTGCGTGTCTTGCTGTGGTGTGCGGTGTTTTGCGTCAGGCCGTCAGTTGATGAACTGCTCCGAGCCCACAATGCCCAGCTTCGTCAGCCCATTGCTCTGCGCGCTCGCCATCACCCCAGCCACCGCCTCGTACTTCGCCTTCGCGTGCGAGCGTATGTGGATCTCCGGCTGCGGACTCATCGCCGCCGCCTCCTTGACCTTCATCTCCAGCTCCGCACGACTGCCCACCGGCTTGCCGTTCCAGTTCACCACGCTTTGCGCGTCCAC
>CANBTZ010000188.1 GCA_947372495.1 Comamonadaceae bacterium
CTGGTGCTCAACGTGACCTACCCGCTGGTGCCCGACGAGTTGGTGAATTTTTGCAAGGACAAATCGGCTGTGCTGCTGCTCGAAGAAGGCCAGCCCGAATACATCGAGCAAGAACTCGCGCTGATGCTGCGCCGCCTTGATCTGCAAACCCCGCTGCACGTGAAAGACATGTTGCCCTCGGGTGGCGAATACACCGCCGAGGTCATGGCCCAAGGCCTGCTGAAATTCATGGACCGCCACCAAGCCGACGCCGTGCCCGAGGCCACGCGCCAATGGCTGGCCACCAACGGCGAGCGCCGCCAGCAAGTGCAAACCCTCTTGGGCAGCCCCGTGCCGGCCCGGCCACCGGGCATGTGCATTGGCTGCCCCGAGCGGCCTGTGTTTTCTGCGCTCAAACTGGCACAACAAGACGTGGGTCCGGTGCACATCGCGGGCGACATTGGCTGCCACGCACTGGCCACCTTCGAGCCGTTTTCCTTTGGTCACTCCATCCTGGGTTATGGCATGAGCTTGGCCAGCCGGGCGGGGGTGTCGCCGGTCATGAAGCGGCGTGTGTTGTCGGTCATGGGCGATGGCGGCTTCTGGCACAACGGCTTGCTGACGGGCGTGCAAAGTGCACTGTTCAACGGCGACGACGCGGTGCTGCTGATCTTCAAGAACGGCTACACCTCGGCCACTGGCACGCAGGACATCATCAACACGCCCACCGACATCGCCAAAGAACTGGCGGGCGACAAACGCCAGAGCATGGTGCACACCAACCAGACCATCGAATCGACCTTGAAGGGCCTGGGCGTGCAATGGCTGCGAACGGTGCACACCTACGAAGTGAGCCACATGCAGTCCACGCTGACCGAGGCTTTCACCACCGAATTTCAGGGCCTGAAAGTCATCGTGGCCGAAGGCGAATGCCAGCTGGAGCGCCAGCGCCGCATCAAGCCCTGGCTGGCCTCGCTGCTGTCCAAAGGCGAGCGGGTGGAACGCGTGAAGTACGGCGTGGACGAAGACGTGTGCAACGGCGACCACGCTTGCATTCGCTTGTCGGGCTGCCCCACCCTCACGCTCAAGGACAACCCTGACCCGCTCAAGGTGGACCCGGTGGCCACCGTGATCGATGGCTGTGTGGGCTGCGGTCTGTGCGGAGAAAACGCACATGCAGCAACGCTGTGCCCCTCGTTTTACCGGGCCGAAGTGGTGCAAAACCCCAAACTGCACGAGCGCTTGTGGGCCCGCTGGCAAGGCCTGGCCACCCGTTGGTTGCAACCCGCCTGATCCGAGAAAAACACCATGACCCAACCGATTTCGATTTTGCTGTGCGCCCTCGGCGGTGAGGGCGGCGGCGTGCTGGCCGACTGGCTGGTCGACGTGGCGCGCCACGCCGGCCACCCGGCGCAAGCCACCTCCATTCCCGGCGTGGCGCAGCGCACCGGGGCCACCACCTATTACCTGGAGGTCTACCCCCTGCCCCACAGCCAGCTGCAAGGCCGCTTGCCGGTGCTGGGCCTGAACCCGCTGCCCGGTCGGCTCGATGCGCTGGTGTCGTCTGAGTTGCTGGAGACCGCACGCCAAATTGGCAACGGCCTGGCTTCAAGCGATCGCACACTGGTGATCAGCGCCTCGTCGCGGGCGCTCACCACCGCCGAGAAGATGACCATGGGCGATGGCCGTCGCCCTGAAGGTCCGCTGCTCGACGTGGTGGCTGCGCACAGCCAGCGCCACCATGTGATGGACATGGCCAGCCTGTGCCAACAAAGCGGCACCATGGTCAGCGCCGTCATGTTGGGGGCCATTGCGGGCAGTGGCTTGCTGCCTTTTACACGGTCGCATTACGAAGCCGTGTTGGCGGGCCCAAGCAGCTCGGCCAAAGCCAGCTTGCGCGGCTTCGCGCTGGCCTTTGATGTGGTCACGCGCCAGCGCGAACAGGCGCAGTATGTCGAGCATGTGATGAAGCCTGCTGTGGCTGCGCCCTCTACATCTGAATCTTCATCGGCTGCCCTGCCTGCAGAGGTGGCCGCCAAGTTTCCAGCAGAGTTGCACCCCCTGATGGGCTTGGCGCACCAGCGCTTGGTGGAGTACCAAGGCCCAGCCTATGCCCGCCTGTATGTGCAGCGGCTCGAACGCTTGTTGCATGCGGAATCCCACTCACCCGACAGCACCCGCCCCGTGACATTTGAAGCCACCCGCTGGCTGGCCCTGTGGATGGCGTTTGACGACATCATCCGCGTGGCCGACCTGAAAAGCCGCGCCAGCCGCTGGGACCGCGTGACGCAAGAGGTCAAAGCCAAAGAAGGTGATGTGCTCAAGGTGTACGACCACTTCAAGCCCGGCGTGCCCGAACTGGCCGCCCTGTTGCCACAAAGCCTGGCAAACCGGCTGCTGCGCTGGGACCGCGCTCGCGTAGCCAATGGCAAAGCGCCTTGGTCCATGCCGCTCAAGGTGGCGCGGCACGCGCTGTGGGGCATGGCCAGCTTGCGCCTCTTGGCCAGCCTGCGTTTGCTGCGCCCGCTGGGCAGCCGCTATGCCACTGAGCAAGCCCTGATCGAAGAATGGCTGGGCGGCATCGAGGCCGCCACACGCCAGTCGCCTGCGCTGGGTCTGGAGTTGGCGTGTTGCGGGCAGCTCATCAAAGGCTACGGCAGCACCAACGAACGCGGCAAGGACAACCTGCTCCACATCTTGCGCCATGTGTGCGGCCCAGCCTCCAAAGTGCCTGTGGCCGAGCAAGCTGAGGCCGTGGCCCGCATCCGTCAAGCTGCCCTGCAAGACGAAGCCGGTCAAGCGCTCGACCAGGCCTTGCTGCAACACGGCGCGCCAGCCCGCCCCGTCAAAGAACAACCCGTGCTCTGGATGAAAAATCCGAGACTGCAAAAAACCTGAATTTGCAGCAACATATTCAAAAAAGACCCCAAGCCAAATTCCCAGGAGACAAGCATGAGAAAAAACAGTCTGTTCACCCGCCGCACGCTGGCCACGGCGCTGCTCGCCATCATCACCGGACCCGCACTGTGCCTGAGCGCCGCCGCGCAAAGCTGGCCCAGCAAGCCGGTCAAGATCGTGGTGAACTTTCCGCCAGGTGGCGCAGCCGACCAAATCGCCCGCGCCATCGGTGTGCCTCTGAGCGAAGCACTGGGTCAGCCCGTGGTGGTCGAAAACAAAGGTGGAGCCAACGGCAACCTGGGCGGCGAGCTGGTGGCCAAATCACCTGCCGACGGCTACACCCTGCTCATGAGCTCGGGCGGCATGGTGTCCGTCAACCCGCACATCTATGCCCGCATGCCCTTTGACCCGGCCAAGGACCTGGTGCCCGTGGCTTCGGCTGCACGGGTGTTGGTGTACCTGGTGGCCAAGCCCAATTTCCCGGCCAACAACATCCAGGAGTTTCTGAGCTATGTGAAAGCCAACCCCGGTCGTTTGTCTTATGGCTCTGCAGGCAACGGCAGCTCGCCGCACCTGGCCGGTGAGATGATGAAAAGCCAGGCGGGTCTGTTTGCTGTGCATGTGCCTTACCGCGGCGCGGCGCCTGCGCTTCAAGATGTTCTGGCCGGTCAATTGGACTTTTACTTTGACCCTGGCATTGGCCTGGGCCAAGTGCGCGCAGGCAAACTCAAGCTGCTGGCTGTGGGCAGCATGAAGCGCTCGCCACTGTTCCCCGACGTGCCCACGCTGCATGAGGCAGGCCTCAAAGGGTTTGACGCCGATTCGGTGTTTGGCTTTTACGCGCCTGCAGGTACACCCGCAGAGGTGGTCACCCGCATCAACCGCGAGGTCAACCGCATCCTCGGCACGCAGGCGCTCAAGGACCGCATCCAAAACCTGGGTGGCGAGGCCCTGCCCTTGACACCTGCCGAGTTTGGCGCTCGCGCCAACGACGACTCCAAACGCTTTGGTGCCATCATTCGCGAACGCAAGATTGTGGGCGACTGAAACTGCGGTCTAAGCTGGCACTTGCTGGCGCTCAGAAACGCCAACGCCTGCCAGCTGACGCAAGGCGTCCAGATTGATCAGCTGCAACACGCGACCACGACCACTGATCAGGTCGCGTTCACGCAGCTGCTTGAGCATGCGCGACAACGTTTCGGGCGCAATGCCCAGCTGTGCAGCAATAGAGCGCTTGCGCTCACTCAGATTCACCTGCAAGTGCCCAGAAGCACTGTCACGTTCGGCGTGGTTCAGCAGCCACTCTGCGCAGCGCGAGTCGGCATCTTTGGCCAAGCGGCTCACAGCCACTTCGGTTTGTTGGCGCTGTGCTTTGGCCAGATCGGTCAGCAGTGTTCTGGAGGGCTCGGGCAGGCTGTCCACATGGGCCCTGAAGTCGGACAGCGCCACCGGGTGCAGACTGACTTCGGTCTCGGCCACGGCATCGACCGCATGGGGCAAACCCAGCAGACCTGAAGCCGCTTCCAGCCAAAAAGGGCCATCAACCACCCCCAACTGGTGGTGCAAGATGCCCTGCTCCAGAATGCCCAGCATGACCCGCCCTTGGTCGACATGAAGCACCTGGTGGGCACATTCGCCACGGCGCAGCAAAACCGCGCCAGGCGCCAAGCACTGGGCAGCAGAAGATGGGGCAATGGGTGCGGGCAACATGGTGCCCAATGTGCCAGAGCTGTGGGCTTGCCGTTTTGATCCGGATCAAATGACGCGTCTGCAACCGCATCCACAGTGGCCGCTGCGCCTCACAACACCAGCATGGCCCGAAAGTCGTTCACATTGGTGTGTGTGGGTCCGGTGATCACCAGATCGTCCAGCGCCGCGAAGTAGCCATAAGCGTCATTGCGTTGCAGATACGCATCCACCTTGTGGCCCAGCGCCAGTGCGCGCACCAGGGTGTCGGGCGCGACGCGTGCACCGGCGTTGTCTTCGATGCCATCGATGCCATCGGTGTCTGCGGCCAGTGCCCACACGCCCGGTTGGCCTTGCAGGGCTAGGGCCAGGCCCATGCAAAACTCACCTGCCCGGCCGCCACGTCCACGCGCGGTGCCCGCCGGTTGGGGCTTGATGGTCACGGTGGTCTCGCCACCGCTCAGGATCACACAGGGTTTGACGAAAGGCCCTTGCCCTTTGGCGGCCGCACGGGCCAGCGCCGCGTGCACCTTGCCCACCTCGCGCGATTCGCCTTCGATTTCGTCGCTCAGGATGTAGGCGTTCAGGCCCATCGCACGGGCTGCATCGGCCGCCGCCTCCAGGGCCTGCTGGGGGGTGGCGGTCATGTGCACGCTGTGGCCGTCAAACACCGACGAGCCGGGCTTAGGCGTTTCAAGGGTGCCCGCCTGCAAGGCCTGGACCACAGCGGCAGGCACATCGATGGCGTAGCGCTGCAAGATGGCCAGCGCATCGGCACAGGTGCTGGCATCGGCCACCGTGGGGCCGCTGGCGATGATGGACGGGTCATCACCCGG
>CANBTZ010000189.1 GCA_947372495.1 Comamonadaceae bacterium
GTGAGCGCAGGCAGGCAAGCCACCGCACGCACCGCGTTGCCGCCGCCGCGCACGCGCTGCATGCCGTAGTTCAGGCGGATGGCGGCAGGCTTTGTCGTGCCCCAGTCGCGGGCCAAACGGCGGATCTGCTCGACGGGCACGCCACACACTTCGGCGGCGCGCTCGGGCGGCCACTGCAGGGCACGTTCACGCAAGCCTGTCCAACCCAGGGTGTATTGGTCGATGTAGTCCTGGTCCAGCCAGCCATGTGTGATGAGCTCGTGCATCACAGCCAGCGCCAGCGCCGCATCGGTGCCGGGTTTGAGCGCGATGTGTTCGTGGCACTTGTCGGCGGTTTCGGTTTTGCGGGGGTCGATGCACACCAGCCGTGCGCCGTTGCGCTTGGCCTCTTGGGCGATGCGCCAAAAATGCAGGTTAGAGCCAATCGAATTACTGCCCCAGATGACGATCAATTGCGACTCGGCAAAGAACTGCACCTTCATGCCGACCTTGTTGCCCAGCGTCTGCGTCAGGCCCTCGGCCCCGGCCGAAGCGCATATGGTGCGGTCTAACAGCGAAGCGCCCAGTTGGTGGAAAAACCGCGCCGAGATCGACTCGCCCTGCACCAAACCCATGGTGCCCGCATAGCTGTAGGGCAGGATGGCCTGCGGGTCGCGTGCGGCAATGGCCTGCAGGCGGGCAGCGATGTCATCCAGCGCAGAGTCCCAGCTCACCGGCTCGAACTGGCCCGAGCCCTTGGGGCCCACGCGTTTGAGCGGCTGCAAGACCCGCTCGGGGTGGTAGGTCCGCTCGGCGTAGCGCGAGACTTTGGTGCACAGCACCCCATCGGTCATGGGGTGGGCGGGGTTGCCTTGCACCTTGGTGGCTCGGCCGTTTTCAACGGTCGTGAGCAAGGCGCAGGTGTCGGGGCAATCGTGCGGGCAGGCGCCACGCACCACTTGGATGGCATCGGTCATGCAGCCAATTGTGGCGCATTTGGCCGTCAAAATAGGAGACTGTAGGAGCCCCGCCCCCGGGGCGATGGTGGGTGGTCTGCAGGCGTTCATTCGCGGCGAGGGCGCCGCTCCCACAAACCCCTTGCCCCACAGGCCACAAACCTTCAGCGCCGCTGACCGGCCAGGCAAGTGCCGATTTGCGCGTCTCCGCGTTGCCAGCACGGGCTGGCGATGGCCGGGTCGCGTTTCGGGATGCCCTGCATGTCGATGCGTGCCACATGGGTGTCCAAAGCGCGCACACCCTGCTTGTCCATTTCCAGCCGCAGCACCCAGCCTTGGCGCTGGTAGTCGTTGTCGGTTTCCTTCATGACGAAATTGCCGACGCTGTAGACGATGGGCTTGCCCTGGTGGTGCTCGATGTCCTGCGTCACATGCGGGTGGCCACCGATCACGGCGTCGGCCCCGGCCTCGATCATCTTGCGGGCCAGTTGCCGCTGGCGGGTGTTGGCCACACGCTCGTTTTCCCAGCCCCAATGCATGAACGGGATCACCAGATCGGCCCGGTGCATCTGGCGTGCGCGGCGGATGTCGTCCACCACCTGCTCGTCCTCGCTCCAGGCCACGCCGGGCGCATCGTGCCCCGCCTCGAAGCTGCGTGGCAAAAATTCGTCGTAGCTCAGGATGGCGATGCGCAGGCCGCGCCGCTCCACGATCCAGGGCGCATGGGCCTGGCTCAGGTTCAAACCACCACCCGCTTGCGCCAACCCGGCTTTTTGCAAGTGCCCCAGCATCTCGGCAAAGGCCTCGCGGCCAAAGTCGCCCGAATGGTTGTTGGCCAGGGTCACGCCGTCCAGGTGCTTTTTAAGCACGGGCAGCACACGCGGGTGGGCGCGGAAGGTGTAGTTTTTGCGGCCAGCGGAGCCGCCCGTGGCCACCACGCACTCCAGATTGGCCAGGCGCACATCGGCCTGGGCAAACAGCGGCGCAAAGTCGGCCAGCGGGTCACCGCCCTGCGCGATCAAGGCGCCCGCATCGTCGTCGAGCGTGGTGTCTCCGGCAAACACCAAGGTCACGGGCTGAACGGGTGCGGCTGGGGTCTGGGCCGATGCGGCCAAGGTCAAAGCCAGCGCGCCCCAAGCCAGCCCCCTGAACACGGCGGTCATGGTGTGGCCCCCTGCAAGGTGCAGCTGTACATCAGCTCACGCTCCAGCGGCCCGGCATAGAGGTACTGCTGTCCAGTCAGCGGCTGTGGGTTGGCCACGAAGGGCGGCAAAAACTTGGCCTGGTGGATGGGCAAGGCCTGCGTGCCGTCCACCAGGTAGGCGTAAATCAGCACCCGGTCCACCCGTTGCCCGGTGCCGACCACGATGGGCTTGAAACGAAAACGACCGCCGATGTCCACCGAGGGCACGGGGTACGGGTCCTGCACCGGGTCGGCCCGCACCGTGTGGGTCGTGCCGGCATAGGTCACCTGGCACTGCAGCTGCGCCGCCGGGGCCGCGCTGGCCGAGCCTGCCCAGGCCAGCCAAGCGGCGCCCAAGGCACGCCAGGGGGATGTGAAACGGGGTCGTCCTGTCATGCCAAGCATTGTGCATACCGCCGCCTCGGTAGGAACCCTGATGCCCGATGTCCCTCAGGTTCAGCAGGGAGTTGGCAAGAAAGCGCCGCAAAGGCTAGACTGATCGCATGAAAATCCTCGACTCCATCCTCACCGACGCGGCCAGCATCGCGGCCATTCGCAAAGATATTCATGCCCACCCTGAGCTTTGCTTTCAGGAAGTGCGCACCGCCGATGTGGTGGCCAAACAGCTGACCGACTGGGGCATCCCCATTCACCGCGGCA
The DNA here is from genome assembly GCA_947372495.1 of Comamonadaceae bacterium. Lineage (GTDB taxonomy): Bacteria > Pseudomonadota > Gammaproteobacteria > Burkholderiales > Burkholderiaceae_C > Limnohabitans_A. Next base: position 2,779 of record CANBTZ010000189.1, read on the forward strand.
TGGGCACCACAGGCGTGGTCGGCATCGTGCACGGGCGCGACGGCGGCGCTTGCGGGCGCGGCATTGGCCTGCGCGCCGACATCGACGCGCTGCCCATGCAGGAGTTCAACACCTTCGCCCACGCCAGCAAACACCAGGGCAAGATGCACGCTTGCGGGCACGACGGCCACACCGCCATGCTGCTGGCAGCGGCCAAGCACTTTGCCAAGCACCGCGACTTTGACGGCACGGTGTATTTGATCTTTCAACCCGCCGAAGAAGGCGGCGGCGGCGCCCGCGAAATGATCAAGGACGGCCTGTTCGACAAGTTCCCCATGCAAGCCGTGTTTGGCATGCACAACTGGCCTGGCGCGCCCGTCGGCACCTTTGCCGTGAGTGCGGGCCCCGTGATGGCGTCGAGCAACGAGTTCAAGATCACCATTCGCGGCAAAGGCAGCCATGCAGCCCTGCCACACAACGGCATCGATCCGGTGCCGATTGCCTGCCAGATGGTGCAAGGCTTTCAGACCATCATCACCCGCAACAAAAAGCCCGTGGATGCAGGCGTGATCTCGGTCACCATGATCCACGCAGGTGAAGCCACCAACGTGGTGCCCGACTCGTGCGAATTGCAGGGCACGGTGCGCACTTTCAGCATCGAGGTGCTGGACCTGATCGAAAAGCGCATGAAGCAAGTCGCCGAGTCGATCTGCGCCGCTTTTGACGCGCAGTGTGAATTCGAGTTCGACCGCAACTACCCGCCCACCATCAACAGCCCTGCCGAGGCCGACTTTGCCCGCCAGGTCATGGGCGGCATCGTGGGCGCCGAGCATGTGGTCGACCAAGAGCCCACCATGGGCGCAGAAGACTTCTCGTACATGCTGCAAGCCAAGCCCGGCGCTTATGTGTTCATCAGCAACGGTGACGGTGCCCACCGCGAAATGGGCCACGGCGGTGGCCCCTGCACACTGCACAACCCCAGCTACGACTTCAACGACGACCTGATCCCGCTGGGCGGTACTTACTGGGTGGAGCTGGCCACGCAATGGCTGGCCAAACCGACACAAACCGCCTGACAGGAAAACCACATGACCGATATCCAAACCGGCTTTTCCAAAAGCTATGCCCAAGCCCGCCAGAAGTTCCTGAACGCCGCCCAAGCCGCAGGCCTTTCGGTGGACTCGAACATCCACCCCTTGAAGGGCCGTGACGGCGAAGAACTGGCCATGGACGTGGTGCTGGACGGCTCACCCGACGCGAAGCAGCTGCTGATCGTCAGCAGCGCCTGCCACGGGGTGGAAGGCTACTGCGGCTCGGGCGTGCAGATCCATGCCCTGCAAAACAGCGCCTGGCGCGAGGCGGCCAAAGCCAATGGCGTGGCGGTGCTCTACATCCATGCGCTCAACCCGCACGGGTTCTCGCATGTGCGGCGCGTGACCCACGAAAACGTGGACATCAACCGCAACTTCCAGGACTTCACGAAGCCTCTGCCCGAAAACGCACCCTACAAAGAAGTGCAACCGCTCTTGTTGCCCGAGGTCTGGCCACCCGACAACGCCAACATGACTGCCGTCCAGCAGTACATCGCAGAGCGTGGCATGGAAGCACTGCAAGCGGCGGTCTCCAAGGGCCAACACGACTTTCCGGAAGGCCTCTTCTTCGGAGGCCAAGCGCCCACTTGGAGCAACCTGACGGTGCGCCAAGTGCTTCAAAAATACGGCCAAAAATGCCAAAAATTGGCATGGATTGACCTGCACACCGGGCTGGGACCCAACGGGGTGGGCGAGCGCATTTTTGCCTGCGCCGACGATGCAGCGGCTTACACACGCGCCAAAAACTGGTGGGGCTCGGGCATCACCTCGATTTATGACGGTTCATCGACCTCGGCCTTCCTCACGGGTCTGATGTGGATGTCGGCTTACCAAGAATGCCCTCAGGCCGAATACACCGGCATCGCCATGGAATATGGCACCCAGCCTCAGTTGCAGGTCATGAACGCCCTGCGCGGTGACCATTGGCTGCACTTGCATCCTGAAGCGCCCGAGCCCCTGCGCCAAAAAATCAAGCAAGACCTGATGGACGCCTTCTACACCGACACCGATGAGTGGCGCACCCAGATCGTGATCCAGGCCATGGACGCCATGAATCAGGCCGTTCACGGCCTGAACAACTGAATGAGCACTCCCCGTGTTTTGGTGCTGGGTGGCACCGGCTTTGTGGGCCGCCAGGTGTGCGAGCAATTGGCCCGATTGGGCTGGGCCGTCACCGTGCCCACGCGCCGAGCGGTGAATGCCGCCCTCGTGCAAAACCTGCCTGGCCTCACCGTGATCGAAGCTTCGGTCCACAACCCGAAAGACTTGGCCCGGCTGCTGCCGGGTCACGATGCGGTGGTCAATCTGGTGGCCGTGCTGCATGGCAACGAAGACCGCTTTGAGCAAGTCCACGTCACCCTGCCTGGCCTGATCGCCGACGCCATGCGCCAGGCAGGTGTGCAGCGGCTGGTGCATGTGAGTGCGCTGGGCGCCGACCCGCAAGGCCCCTCGATGTACCAGCGCAGCAAGGCGCGGGGTGAGACGGTGCTGCAAGGCGCTGGCCTGCAACTGAC
>CANBTZ010000190.1 GCA_947372495.1 Comamonadaceae bacterium
GCGAGCGCTCTTCGATGGCTTGCGCCTGTTCATCCTCCTCCGCTATCAAGGCAGGGTCTGAAATGATGACAACGATTCGAAGGGCTTCCTGCATCCTTTGCGTCATGCAAGAAGCGCGCCGAGCGCCTGACTCAGGTCGGTGCCATGCCGTGCTGCCGCTTGAGCCCGTCGCACGCGGGTGATTGCCAAAACGCCAGCAGCACACGCATGGCGTCCGGCTGGCTGCAAGTCGCGGCCACCGAGCCCGAGAACGTGGTGATGATCTCCACCGCCGGGGGCAGGCCGCCCACGATGGTGATGCCCTGTACGCCCAGCATTTCGCTCAGCTGCTGAAAGCCCAGCGCCACTTCGCCTTGGGCCACCAGTGAGCCCACGGGCACGCCGGGCTTGGCTTGCACGATGCGGGGCGCGATGGTATCGGCAATGCCCCAGGCCTCGAACTGTTTGGCCAGTTGCACGCCACTGGGGCCAGTCGAATAGCCCAGCGTGGGCGCGGCCAAGATGGCGGCTTTGAGTGCGGCTTCGGTCGAGATGTCGGGCACGGGCTGCCCTGCAGGCACGGCCACCGCCACGCCCGAGCGCACCAGATCGGCGCGGCTGCCCGCCAGCACATGGCCGCTGGCTGTCAGTTTGTCGATGGCGTCGCTGGCCAGCACCACGCCGTCAAAGGTTTCGCCTGCCTGCACGCGCTTGGCCGCATCGACGCCGCCGACCGACTCGACCTGAACTTGAACGCCGGGCGCTTGCGCTTTGTACAGCGCCACCAGATCGGCCAGCAGCGGCTTGGTGGCCATGGATGAAATCAGTCGGAGAGTGGTCATGGGTGTCGGCTTTGAATGAGGGACTGTTGTGGGAGCGACGCCCCCGTCGCGATGGCCTTCGCAGTTTCGCGAGAGGCTTGAAATTCATCGCGATGAGGGCGTCGCTCCCACAAAGGATTATGGCCAAGCCGCCAGCGGCAGCCCATGCCCCGCTTAAACTACCTGTTATGCGAATTTTGGGCATTGAATCATCCTGCGACGAGACCGGCGTGGCCCTGGTAGAAACCAACGGCGATGCGCTGCCGCGCCTGTTGTCGCACGCGCTCTACAGCCAAATCGAGATGCACCAGGCCTATGGCGGCGTGGTGCCCGAGCTGGCCAGCCGCGATCACATCCGCAGGGTGCTGCCGCTCACGCGCCAGGTCATGAGCGAAGCCGGGGTCAGTTTGAGCGATGTCGATGTGGTGGCCTACACCCGGGGGCCTGGCTTAGCCGGGGCACTGCTGGTGGGCTCGGGCGTGGCCTGTGCGCTGGCCGCGTCTTTGGGCAAGCCGGTGCTGGGCGTGCACCACCTCGAAGGCCATTTGCTCTCACCGTTTTTGAGCGCCGACCCGCCGGAGTTCCCGTTCATCGCTTTGCTGGTGTCGGGCGGCCACACCCAGTTGATGCGTGTCGATGGCGTGGGCCGTTATGAACTTTTGGGCGAAACCATCGACGACGCCGCAGGCGAAGCCTTTGACAAGTCGGCCAAGCTCATGGGCCTGCCTTACCCGGGCGGCCCAGGTTTGTCGAGTCTGGCCGAGCAGGGCAACCCCACGGCCTACAAGTTGCCACGCCCGCTGCTGCACAGCGGCGATTTTGATTTTTCGTTTGCGGGCCTGAAGACCGCCGTGCTGACCCAGACCAAAAAGATCGGGCCAGCAGCGCACACCGAAGGCGCGGTGGAGCGCGCTGACTTGGCCGCATCGACCCAGGCCGCCATTGTGGAGGTGCTTTTAAAGAAGTCGATGGTGGCGCTCAAGAGCAGTGGCCTCACGCGGCTGGTGGTGGCGGGGGGCGTGGGGGCCAACCGCGAACTGCGCAGGCAATTGAACGAGGCCTGCGCCAAGGCCCGCGTGCGGGTGCATTACCCCGAGCTGCACCTGTGCACCGACAACGGCGCCATGATCGCCATGGCCGCCGCCATGCGCTTGCAGTCAGGCGCGCAGGTGGCCGAGGCGCGTTACAGCTTCGACGTCAAGCCGCGTTGGCCTCTGCACGAGCTGGTCTGAACAGTGTGGGAGCGGCGCCCTCGCCGCGACAGGCCAGTCGCCCACCGCCATTCATCGCCCCGAGGGCGGGGCTCCTACAGATTCAGCGCCTGAGCAAAAATCTCACATCCTGCCCGACGCGGTCCACCGCGTGAAAGCGCATTTTGAGCGCATCGCCCAGTTCGGTGAGTGCAGGCAGGTTGGCCATGCCCTGGCCAGGGCCGAGCCACTGGGGGGCCATGTAAAGCAGCCATTCATCGACCAGCCCCTCGCGCATGAAGCTGCCGTTGAGCTTGAAGCCCGCCTCCACATGCAGCTCATTGATTTCACGCCGCCCCAGATCACGCAGCAGCGCGCCCAAGTCCACCTTGCCGCCGGGGCCAGCGCAGTCGATCACTTGCACGCCACAGGCCGTGAGTTCGGCGCGTTTGGCTTGTTGTTCGGTGGTCGCGGTGTAAACCCAAATCTGGCGTGCCTGATCGCCACTGCCCAGCGTGTCCAGCAGTTGGGCTGTCAGGGGCAGGTCCAAGCGGCTGTCCACCACCACCAAGTGCGGCTGGCGGGGTGCATCCTGGCCGCGCACGGTCAGTTGCGGGTCGTCTTCGAGCACGGTGCCGATGCCGGTGAGGATGGCGCAAGCGCGGGCGCGCCAGGCGTGGCCATCCGAACGGGCTTCGGGGCCGGTGATCCACTGGCTTTGGCCATTGGCCAGCGCCGTTTGCCCGTCGATGGACGCGGCGATCTTCATGCGCACCCAGGGCAGGCCCCGTTCCATGCGGCTGAAAAATCCGATGTTGAGTTCGCGCGCCTCGGCGGCCAGCGGGTCGCCTGTGGGCAGCACCTGCACCTGCGCGCCCGCCGCCTGCAAGCGCGCCAGGCCTTGTCCAGCCACCTGGGGGTTGGGGTCGGTCATGGCGGCCACCACGCGGCCTATGCCTGCGGCCGCGAGCGCGTCGCAGCAAGGGCCTGTGCGGCCCTGGTGCGCGCAGGGCTCGAGCGTGACCCAGGCGGTGGCGCCGCGCACCGCATGGCCACGCGCCGCCGCATCGCGCAGCGCCATGATTTCGGCGTGTGCGCCGCCAGCACGCTGGGTGTGGCCTTCGCCAAGCACCGAGCCGTCGGGTGCGGTGATGACGCAGCCCACACGCGGGTTGGGCGAGGTCAGCCACAGGGCCTGTCGGGCCAGCGCCAGGGCGCGTTGCATCGGGGAGGGGGGTGTCGTGGGCACGGCGGGTCAGCGGGTCATGTTTCTTGGAGGGTGAGGATACGCGAACTCGCGGGCCTCGCCCTCGCCGAACGGCTCAGCGCCCGACCCAGCCGGGCATTGGCGACGCACTGCTGTGCCACACCAGGCTGGCTTGGCCTGCACTGCTGGCCTGTGCCCAAGGGGTGGCCGAAGCCCATTGCACCGTGATCTGGATGTCCTGCAAGCCATTGCCGCGCGGCGTCGTGCGGGTTTGGCGGCTGTAACGCACACCTTGCATCTGCACGTTGTCCTGGCTGGGGCAGGCAGCGCCCGAGAGGGCGCAGTCCATGGCTTCCTGCGCCAGCAGCTGGGCCACGCCACGCTGGCGGGTGTCGGTCGCGGTCTGCATGGCCCGCAGGGTGAGCTGTGTGGCACCTAAAAGGCCGATGCCCAGCACGGCTGACGCCACCAAGGCTTCGATCATGGCCATGCCTTGCTGTCCGTGTTTCATCGTGCGCCCTCGCTCCAGCTGCCGTTGACGCGTTGCACGCGGCTGGCGTCGATGCCGTCTGGCCAGTCGAGGATGTAGGCGTTGCGCCCGTAGCTTCTGGCCCAGAGCGTGCCCGTGCGCCACTCGGGCAGGCCGGACTCGACCACCAGCTGGCCTTCAATCCAGCCGCCTTGCCAGCCGCGCATTTTTTCGTCGTCGCAGCCCGCATCGAGCACCACGCTGCCGTGGATGTGCACGCCCGGTGCGATGCGCGGGCAACGCAATGCGCAGGCCTGGCTGGAGAACACCAGCAGCGCCGGGGTCTCGGGTGTGCCCACGCTTTGGCCCCAGTCGGCGGGGCTGTCGATCCAGTAAATGCTCCGGGGCGGTGTGCTCAGTGCGTGCAGGCCATTGCGCTCTTGCGCGGCAGACCAGGCCTGCAGTTGCTCGGCCGTGATGTCGCCCAACACACTGCGCCAGGCGGCCCGGTTGCAGGGGCTGCGGGGCACGGCGCTGCTAGGCCCGCTGCGGGTGCCGCCGCCAGGCAGGCTGGTGCTGGACAGCGCCATGCAGGCGGTTTTCTCGGCGCTCGAGATGCTGCCGTTGCGGTTGGTGTCGACCACAAAATGCGTTTGAATCACCGATGCACTGGCGGTGCCGATGCAGGGCTGCCCGTTTTTGCTGACGAGCGGGCACACGCGCAGGCTGGCCCCGGTGGCCTCGCTCACGCAGCCGTTGAGCACCAGCGCGGCTTGCGGTGCGTCGCCAGGGGCGGGTGGGAGCATGGGCAAAAACACGCTCTCGCGCACCAGGCCTTGGCTGTTTTGCCCAGCCAAACGGCCTTGTGCGTGCAGTGTCAGCACATGGGGTGACATGACCAGGTCGCGCACAGCCGTGACGCTGGCCTGCGCCTGGGGCAAGGCGGGGTGCGGCGACACGCTCAGGGCCGCGCACTGCCACTGTGGGCCTTTGATCCCTGCAGGGCAGGGGGCCTGGGTGGTGAGCAGGGTGCTGAAGGGGGTGTTGCGGCTGGCGATGTCTGCCTGCGCTGAGGCCAAAGCCGCTTCGGCCAGCAGCCGCGCCTGGGTGGCGCGTGCGTGGTTTTGCCCAGCCAGTTGGTCCATCAGCACACTGCGGCTGCTGTAAAAGCTCGCCAGCGCCGCCAGCACGACCAACGCGGTGGCGACCAGCAAGGTGATGGCACCGTGCTGTGTGTCCGTGGTGTGGGTGCGTGAGTGGTTCATGGGCAGAACCGCGCCTGAACGCTGGCGGGCAGGTCGTTGCGCAAATGCACAGTCTGCGACAGGCTGATGGGCTGGGTGGCGTCGCCAGGCCACTGACCCGTCAGCGTGACGCGCACGGTGCGGTGCAGCCAGCCCTGGCGTAGCTCGCACTGCAGCTGCCAGTTGAGCGCGGTAACTTCCAGACTGGCGGGCGTGGTGAGGGCCAGCCAATTGCCCACGCCGCTGCATGTTCGGCGGGCCATCAGCACCTTGTTGTTGAGCCGAAAGCCCATGCATTCGTTGTCGTCCTGCGTGCCGTCATGGTTGCGGTCGTGGCTGAAGTCGATCCAATCGCCCTCGATGCTGAAGTCGTCCGTGCCTGAGCAGAAACTGTCTTCACACTTTGTGGGCGAGCGGGTTTGCCAAGCGT
>CANBTZ010000191.1 GCA_947372495.1 Comamonadaceae bacterium
AAGGGGTACTCGGTGCGCGGATCGCCGTGGATCGACGCGGTGAACACATCGCTGCGCTCGTAAAAGATGGTTTGCGTGCCGTTGCCGTGGTGGTAGTCCACATCCAGCACGGCCACGCGCTGCAGCCCGCCGTCGCGCAGGGCCTGCGCTGCCACGGCGGCGTTGTTGATAAAACAATAACCGCCCATGTAGTTGGGGCCTGCATGGTGGCCCGGTGGGCGGGTCAGCGCCATGGCAAAGCGCTCGCCCGCCAGCACCGCTTGCGCGGCGGCCAGTGCACAGGCCGCGCCCTCGCGTGCGGCGGCCCAGCTGCCCGCCATCAAGGGCGTGCCAGAGTCAAACGCGTATTGCCCCAGCCGCGCCGCAAAGTTGAGCGGCGGCGCATCGGTGCGAAAGCCGTGCCGGGCGGCCAGCGGCCAGACCGAGGGCAGGGCGTCCACCAACGCATTGGCCGGGTCCAGCGCCACCCAGTCGTCCCACGCCCGAGCCAGAAATGCCAAATAGTCCGGCGCATGCACGCGGGCCATGGCGGCGTTCACATCCGCCGCTGCATCTGGGGTCAGCAACTGCCCCACAGGGCGGCGTTGCAGTTCATCCAGCACATAGCGCAAACGGTCGGGCACTTCATGGCAATCAACCAAGCGGCCCCGAAACATTTCCTGGCGGCCTGCGTGTTGGTCGTGGTGGGTGTTGTGGAAGATTTTCATGGACTTGTGACTTGTTTGGGGTCGAGTGTGCCAGTGCCCAAGGAAGGCAAACCGCTGTTTGCCTTGACAGCGTTGGAAATTATGAGCAGACTAGATGGCTGACTAGTTTGAGGGGTTGAGATGCACACATGGCCGGTACAAGACGCGAAAGCGCGGTTCAGTGAGTTTTTGGATGCGTGCCTGGTCGAGGGGCCGCAAATGGTCACCCGACGTGGCGCTGAAGCTGCCGTCTTGGTGCCCGTGCAGGAGTGGCGGCGCATGCAGTCGGCAGCTCGCCCCTCGCTGAAGCAACTGCTGCTGTCTGACCAAGCCCGCACCGACTTGATCGTGCCGCCGCGAGGACAAGCCAAACGTCGACCTGTGGAGCCGATGCAGTGACGCAGCGGTATCTGCTGGACACCAATGTGGTGTCTGAGTTGCGAAAGCCGCGTCCGCATGGGGGCGTTGTGGCTTGGCTGGAAACGCTGGATGACGCTCAGCTTTACGTGTCGGCGGTCACGCTGGGCGAAATTCAAGCGGGCATCGAGCTGACCCGGGAACAAGACCCCGAAAAGGCTCAGCAAATTGAAGACTGGCTGGCCTTGGTGGCGAGCGCTTACAACGTCTTGCCCATGGATGCGGCAGCCTTCACGGCTTGGGCTAAGTTGATGCACCGCAAGTCAGACACGCTCTATGAAGACGCCATGATTGCCGCCACGGCGAAAGTGCATGGACTGACTGTGGCAACAAGGAATGTGGCGGACTTTCAGGCGCTGGGTTTCGAAGTCTTCAACCCGTTTGTCACGGTGTAATCCAATTTTTTCCACGGGGTTGGGCTAAGCCTTCACCCAAATTTCCGAAACCCCTTGAGCGAAGCTAGCGGCGTGAATTGACCTCGTGGGCGGGCAGCACCTCGTTACCAGGCCCTAGGTCAGCGCCTTGTCGTTGCTCAGGCCGCGGCCTGCTTTCGGGTGGATCTGTTTGCCCGGCCAGTGATGCGAGCCGTTTCGTCTGCCAGCACGAGCAGGCCGCGGAGCGCCTCATTCACAGCTTCGGATGTAGGAAATGCTTTTGCAAGTTTGGGCTCGATCAGGGCAACTGATGTGCCTTTGGTGGCAGCTTTGAAGAATTTGCCTCGTTCCAGCTTGGAGAAGTCTGCGCGCTTGTACTCTGGCCGCATTTCAGGTTCAACTTTCTTCATAAATTTTCCTTTCAGAACGGGTGACCCGCCGCGCACTGATGATTCGAATGGCGCTTGAACGGTATGTGTGTGAAACAGCCAGTAAGCGCCCCAAACTTGATGCGCCAAAAGTGATGTACCGTGACTCCCCTACCGAATGATCTGGATCGGTACCCGAAACTGCGAGTTCATCAAGGAACACCGACGCAGCCTCATCGAAGCTGACGTTGTGTTTTTTGACATTGCTTTCAGCTTTGGTTGGGTCCCACTCAAATTTCATGGTCACAAGCTTTCCAGTTTCATCCCATGACGTACTGTAACCCGCACATGCAATTTTCCGTTGGCGGCCTTCATTTTCGAACCGTGACAACTTGTCACGGGTTCATGGCCCTCAGCCTTCGGGCGCTGTTTGAACTTGCGGCAACAAGTCGTGGTATCCACACTTTCCGTCAGTGCTCCGACCACAGATCGTATTCTGTCTACCCAAATTCCCGAAACCCCTTGAGCGCTGGCAGCGGCGCAAACTTGGCCTCGCGTTTTTGTTGCATTGCGCTGATGGCTTCGCGCACATTGGCGTTGCTCCAGATCGCGCCTTGCAGCCAGCCCATGTGGCGCAGGCTGTCTTCGGTGCTGTGGTCGCGGGCGTAGTGCAGCACTTGCTTGGTGCCCCAGATGGCCACGGGCGGTTTGCTGGCGATTTCTTTGGCCGCTTGCAGGGCGGCGGCCACGGTGGCTTCGTGGGTGGGCAGCACTTCGTTCACCAGGCCGTGGGCCAGCGCCTTGTCGGCACTGAGGCGTCGGCCTGTGTAGGCCAGTTCTTTGACCAGCGCCATGGGCAGCAGCTTGGGCAGGCGCTGCAGCGTGCCCACGTCGGCCACCATGCCGATGTTGATTTCCTGGATGCAGAAGAACGCGTCGGCCGAGGCATAGCGCATGCAGCAGGCGGTCACCATGTCCACCGCGCCGCCAATGCAGCCGCCGTGGATGGCCGCGATGACCGGGATGCGCAACTCTTCGAGCAGGGTGAAGGTGTGCTGCATGTCGGTCAGCAGGTCGTACACGGCCGAGCGGCCTTCGGCGCTGGTGTCGTCCATCTGGATGGCGCTGCCAAAGGTTTGCAGGTCCATGCCCGCGCTGAAGTGTTTGCCCGTGCTCGAGATCACCAGCGCCCGGGCGGTGCCCGCTTTGTGGATGTCGGTCAGCACCTCGTGCAGCTCGCGCCAGAAGGTGGGGTGCATGGTGTTCATCGCCTCGGGGCGGTTCATCACCAGGTGGGCCACATGGCCTTCAGTCGTCAGGGAAAAACAGTTCAGTTTGTTCATGGGTTGTCTCCTCGGTGGCAATGTAGCCCCTGTCTGTGGGGGCTGCTGTCCCCGCCTTGACCAGCGAACCCACCCGCACGCCCAGCAGCCGAATGCGGCGTGACAGGTCCACCCGCTTGAGGCACTGGCCCGCCAGTTGGCGAATGCGTTTGGCGTCTGCGGTGTAGCCGTCGATGCTTTGGTCACGCGTCACGGCCTGGAAGTTGTCATACCGCAGCTTGATGCCAATGGTGCGGCCCTCGTAGCCTTTGCGCTGCAGGTCAGCGGCTACCTGCTGGCACAGCCGGGTGAAGACGGCACCGAGTTCTTCGCGGTCGCGCACGGCGTGCAGGTCGCGCTCAAACGTGGTTTCTCGGCTCATGCTCACGGGCTCGCTCTCGGTTTCGAGGGGGCGGTCGTCGCGGCCCCAAGCCGCTTCGTGCAGCCAAGCACCGTAGCTTTTGCCAAAGTTTTCAATGAGCCAGTGCTGCTCACGTGCCGCCAGCTCGCCGATGGTGTGGATGCCAAAGCCTTTGAGTTTTTCATCGGCCTTGGGGCCCACGCCGTTGATCTTGCGGCAAGCCAGCGGCCAGATCAGGGTTTGCAGATCGGCCTCGTGCACGATCGAGATGCCATTGGGCTTGTTGAACTCGCTGGCCATCTTGGCGATCAGCTTGTTGGGTGCCACACCAATCGAGCAGGTCAGGCCCGTGGCGTCAAAAATGCTTTTTTGGATCAGCCGCGCCAGCACGCGCCCGCCTTCGCGTTGGCCCCCAGGCACTTCGGTGAAGTCGATGTAGACCTCGTCCACGCCCCGGTCTTGCATGACGGGCGCAATGTCGGTGATGATGCTTTTGAAGGTGCGCGAAAAGTGCCGGTAGCGCTCAAAGTCCACTGGCAACAACAGGGCCTGCGGGCAGAGCTTGGCCGCTTTCATCAGGCCCATGGCCGAGCCGATGCCGAACTGCCGCGCCGCATAGGTGGCGGTGGTGATCACGCCGCGCCCGGTGTAGCCCTCGATGCGCGGGAAAAAGTCGACCGGGATGCGGTCCAGCCGCTCGGAAAAGGTCTCTTCGGTCCATTCGCCGTCGGGGTAGGCGGCCTGCAGCTTGCCCAGGAGGTCGTCTTCTTTGCGGCGGCCGCCGCCAATGACCACGGGCAGGCCCTTGAGCTGCGGGTAGCGCAGCAACTCACAAGACGCGTAAAACGCGTCCATGTCGAGGTGGGCAATGCGGCGCACAGGTTGAGCGGTCGGGGCGGAAGTCACCCCCAAAGCATAGCGCGGCTCGAGACCTCTTAAGCCTTCGGAAAGGTGCCTGGCAACAGGATGCGGGTGTCCACGTTCTGGATGTTGGTGTGGCCGCAAAAGGCCATGGTCACGTCCAGCTCTTTGTGGATGATTTGCAGGGCTTTGGTCACGCCTGCTTCGCCCATGGCGCCCAGGCCATAGACCATGGCTCGGCCGATCATGACGCCCTTGGCACCCAGCGCCCAGGCTTTGAGCACATCTTGGCCAGAGCGGATGCCGCCGTCCATCCAGACTTCGATTTGGTCGCCCACAGCCGCCACGATGGATGGCAGGGCTTCGATGCTGCTGGGGGCACCGTCGAGCTGGCGGCCACCGTGGTTGCTGACCACGATGGCGTCGGCACCGCTGGCCACGGCCAGTTGGGCGTCTTCCACGTCCATGATGCCCTTCAAGATCAGCTTGCCGCCCCATTGCTTCTTGACCCAGGCGACGTCTTCCCAATTCAGGGTGGGGTCAAACTGCTCGTTGGTCCACGAGGCCAGCGAGTTCATGTTGGTCACTTCTTTGACGTGGCCGACCAGGTTGCCAAAAGTGTGGCGTTTGGTGCCGGCCATCCCTAAGCACCAACGGGGCTTGGTCATCAGGTTGATGATGTTGGCAATCGTGGGGCGGGGTGGCGCGGTCAGGCCGTTTTTGAGGTCTTTGTGGCGCTGGCCGATCACCTGCAAGTCGAGCGTGAGCACCAGGGCGCTGACGTTGGCAGCCTTGCAGCGGTCGATCATGCGGACCATGGCGTCGCGGTCGCGCATCATGTACAGCTGAAACCAAAATGGCGCTTGGGTGTGGGCCGCGATGTCTTCGATGGAGCAGATGCTCATGGTCGACAGCGTGAAGGGGATGCCGAATTTTTTGG
>CANBTZ010000192.1 GCA_947372495.1 Comamonadaceae bacterium
AGCGAGCCGAAAAACGTCCTGCCCTTCGGTCTTCGGTGGTTCAGCCCCTTGCTGGCCCGGCTGGCCCGTCGCTGGATTGCCAGCGGCATCGGCTGCGACACAACATCGCGCATCGCTGATTGAAATCTGACGAGCCCCCTGCAAGTCACGCCCGAAAAAAAGGCCTTGCAGGTGTTCACTCACAAGGCCATCTGTTCATCGGCAAACGCCGCGCAAGTCAGCTGCGCGGATTTTCTCAGCGGCCGTTCAAAGGATAGGCCGGGTCGTTGAAACCTGGCGTCGAAGGATGCCCCGGGGCCACCAAACTGTTGACGAGCGCCTCGTCTTCATCCGTGATCACCACATCCAGAGCAGCGGCATAGTCTTGCCATTGCGCCAGTGTGCGCGGGCCTGCAATGACCGCACTGGTATGGCGGTTGGCCAAGACCCAGGCCGTCGCAAAGTGGGCCAGCGACACCCCCTTGCGCTCGCAATGCTGGCGCAGGGTCTGGGCAATTTGCAGTGACTCTGCGCGGAACTCGGTTTCCATGATGCGTTTGTCGCCGCGGGCCGCACGGCTGCCCTCTGCGGGGGCCTGGCCGGGTGCGTATTTGCCGGTCAACACACCGCGTGCGATCGGACTGTAGGGCACCACACCCAAACCGTAATGGCCGCAGGCTTCCAGAATTTCCACCTCTGGCAAGCGGTTGAGCAAGTTGTAATACGGCTGGCACACCACGGGGCCGGGCATGTTCAGTTGCCGGGCCATGTGGACCATCTCTGCGATGCGCCAGCCCCGGAAGTTGGAGACTCCCCAATAGCGGATCTTGCCGTCGCGCAGCAAAGCCTCGATGGCCCGCAAAGGCTCTTCCAGGTTCATGCCGTTGTAGTCGCGATGGAGGTAATAAATGTCCAGGTGATCGGTGGCCAGACGGCTCAAACTGCCCTCACAGGCCCGCATGACCCAGCTGCGAGAGTAATGGCTTTCATTGGGCAAGGACGACATGGCATTGCCCAGCTTGCTGGCCAAGACCCACCGATGGCGTTGCCCTTTGAGGATTTGGCCCACCATCTCTTCGGATTTGCCCAGCGTGTAAACGTCGGCCGTGTCGATGAAGTTGCACCCCTGCTCCTGCGCATCGGCCACGATGGACCGCGCATCCTCGATCGGCGTTTGGTCACCAAACATCATGGTGCCCAAGCAAAGGCGGGAAACTTTCAAGGGGCTTTTGCCCAAGGTGTTCAGCTGCATGGGGATCCTTTACATCCAAGTTCAATGCCCATAGGCTAACCCCCAAGGCCCAAGCCAAGCTGTCACCTTTGCGGTGATCACAAAAACACGGGGGCTTGGGATGTGAAAAAGTGCCAGAGTTTCGCCTGCACAGATGAACAGACGAATACAGCGTTTTTAAAGGTCCCCCGCAATTGCTTTAGGGGACTTGCATTGCAAAACGAAGTGATAGGATGAATTTGCGATCCAGTCCAGCAACGCAACTGTTGTTTTGGAATTGTTTAAAGAACTTTGGATGGCATGACCTGCTTGATGCATGAATGAAAGAGCATGAATGAAAGAATTTGACATCGTGGTGCATGGCGCCACCGGCTTCACCGGTCGCTTGGTGATCGAATATTTACTCCAGCAATCCACTGGCCTGCGATGGGCCATGGGCGGACGCAGTGCCAGCAAACTGGCTGCCGTGCGTGACGAAGTGGGCGCACCCGCTGACACGCCTTTGGTGGTGATCGACAGCGATGACGCGGCCAGCCTGCAAGCCTTGATGGCCCGCACCCGCTTGGTCTTGACCACGGTGGGGCCTTACCAGTTGTACGGCAGCGGCCTGGTCAAAGCCTGCGCAGAAGCCGGCGTGGATTACGTGGACCTGTGCGGCGAGCCGGCCTGGATGCGCCAGATGATCGACGCGCACCATGCCGCAGCGCAAGCCAGCGGTGCGCGCATTGTGTTCTCGTGCGGTTTTGATTCCATTCCCTTTGATCTGGGGGTGCTGATGCTGCAGGGCGAGATGCAAAAGCGTTTTGGCTCGCCCGCTTCGCGCGTGCGGGGCCGTGTGCGCAAGATGAAGGGAACTTTTTCAGGTGGCACGGCGGCCAGCTTCAAGGCCACCATGGCGGCCGCTGCCAGCCAGCCCGGCGTGCTGGACTTGCTCAAAAACCCTTTTTCTTTGACACCGGGCTTTACCGGCCCCAAGCAGCCGACCGCGCACAAACCCATGGTCGATGAAGTGCTGGACATGTGGGTGGCCCCCTTTGTGATGGCGACCATCAACACCCGCAATGTGCACCGCTCCAACTTCTTGCTCAAACAAGCTTGGGGGGCAGACTTGGTGTACGACGAAATGGTCATCACTGGCCCGGGAGACAAAGGCCAAGCCGTGGCCGAGGCGATTGCTGCGGATAAAAGCATGAGCGGTGCCGATGTCCTCCAACCCGGCGAAGGCCCTTCGCGGGCTGAGCGCGATGCCGGCTCTTACGATGTTTTGTTCATCGGCCACAACCCTGCGGGCCAGACCTGCCGCGTGAGCGTGCAAGGCGACCGCGACCCAGGTTATGGCAGCACCTCCAAAATGATCAGCGAAGCTGCCATCTGTCTGCTCAAAGACGCCACCCAAACACCTGGCGGCATCTGGACCCCAGCCTCCAGCATGGGGCAAAAATTGATCGATCGCTTACAGGCCCATGCAGGCTTGACGTTCCGCGTCGAATAAGGAGTTTCCATGTCCAAAGTGTGTCTGGTCATTGGTGCAGGTGATGCCACGGGCGGTGCGGTGGCCCGCCGTTTTGCGCGCGAGGGCTACACCGTGTGCGTTACGCGCCGCAGCTTGGACAAACTCGAACCCCTGCTGACGCAGATTCGCCAAGCGGGCGGCGTGGCCCACGGCTTTGGCTCGGACGCCCGCAAAGAAGAAGACGTGGTCGCGCTGGTCGAGCACATCGAGTCGGTCCTTGGACCGATCAAAGTGATGGTGTTCAACATCGGTGCCAACTCGCCCAACAGCATCCTGACCGAGACCGCGCGCCGTTACACCAAAATGTGGGAGATGGCCTGTTTGGCTGGCTTTCTCACCGGTCGGGAAGTGGCCAAGCGCATGGTGACGCGGCAGCATATGTCGAGCGACGTGCAAGGTGTGCAGCCTAAAGGCACCATCATCTTCACTGGTGCCACTGCGTCCTTGCGAGGCAGCTCGCACTTTGCAGGTTTTTCGGGCGGCAAGATGGCTCTGCGCGCTCTGGCGCAAAGCATGGCCCGCGAACTGGGCCCCATGGGCATTCATGTGGCACACACCATCATCGACGGCGCGATCGATACCGAGTTCATTCGCACGCAATTTCCACAGCGCTATGCACTCAAGGATGAAGGCGGCATTTTGAACCCCGACCACATTGCCGACGCCTACTGGATGCTGCACCAGCAACCACGCGATGCCTGGACGCATGAACTCGATTTGCGCCCCTACATGGAAAAGTTTTGACAAAGCAAAGACGCACATGAAAACCTTTGACTTTTACTTTGACTTTGGCAGTTTGGCCGCCTACTTGGCCCATACCCAGTTGCCCAAGATGTGCACCGAAACCGGGGCCTCAACCAACTTGCTGCCCATGCTGCTGGGTGGCGTGTTTCAGGCCACGGGCAATGCCTCGCCCATGACCGTGCCCGCCAAGGGGCGGTATGTTTTTGTTGACTTCAAGCGCTTTGCAGATGGGTATGGCGTGCCCTTGAACATGAACCCGCACTTCCCGATCATCACGACCACGTTGATGCGGATGGTGACTGCATTGCAAATGCACAAGGACCCACGCATGCAGACTTTCATGGATGCGGTGTTTCAAGCGATTTGGGTGGACGCCTTGAATTTGAACGACCCAGACACCGTGGCGCAGGTCTTGACCTCCGCCGGATTTGACGCAGCGGCCTTGCTGGCCATGGCGAATGAGCAGGCCAGCAAAGACCAACTCAAGGCCGTGACAATTAAGGCCGTGGAGCGCGGCGTGTTTGGAGCCCCGACCTTTTTTGTGGGCGAAGAAATGTTTTGGGGTCAAGACCGCATCGAGCAAGTCAAGGCCGCATTGAAAGCTTGAATCGATTTATCCAAGATCGACATGATGCGCTGGATGACGGCGCTGGATGACGGCGCTGGATGACGGCGCTGGATGAGGCGCTGTAGGTGATGAACGCGAACACATTCATCACCCCGATCGCGACTCCCCAAGCAAAACGGCCCGGAGATCGCTCTCCGGGCCGTTTCTGTGACTCAACGAGTCAGTACTCAGGCAGTCACGCCCTTGGCCGTCTCCACGTACTCTTCAATTTGGTTGAAGTTCAGGTACTTGTAGATTTCAGCGCCGTCGGCATTCACCACGCCCATGGCCGCATGGTATTCGGCCACGGTGGGGAACTTGCCCATCTTCGAGGTGATGGCAGCCAACTCAGCAGAAGCCAAGTACACGTTGGTGTTCTTGCCCAAACGGTTGGGGAAGTTACGTGTAGATGTCGACACCACAGTTGCGCCTTCACGCACTTGCGCTTGGTTACCCATGCACAATGAGCAGCCTGGCATTTCTGTACGAGCACCGGCTGTGCCGAACGCTGCGTAATGACCTTCTTTGATCAGCTCGCTCTCGTCCATCTTTGTTGGAGGTGCAACCCACAACTTGACTGGGATGTCGCGTTGGCCGCCGAGCAACTTAGCAGCTGCGCGGAAGTGACCGATGTTGGTCATGCAAGAACCGATGAAAGCTTCGTCGATGTGAGTGCCAGCAACTTCAGACAAGAACTTAGCGTCATCTGGGTCGTTCGGGCAGCAGACGATGGGTTCCTTGATGTCGGCCAAATCGATTTCGATGATGTGTGCGTACTCAGCATCTTTGTCGGCTTCAAGCAGAGTCGGCGCAGCCAACCATTGCTCAACCTTCTCAATACGACGAGCCAAAGTGCGTGCGTCAGCGTAGCCATCAGCAATCATGTTCTTCATCAGAACAACGTTGGACTTGAGGTACTCAGCCACGGGCTCTTTGTTGAGCTTGATCGAGCAACCTGCGGCAGAACGCTCTGCAGACGCGTCAGACAATTCAAACGCTTGTTCCACTTTGAGGTTGGGCAAGCCTTCGATTTCCAAGATGCGGCCAGAGAATTCGTTGATCTTGCCGGCCTTGGCCACAGTCAACAAACCTTGCTTGATCGCGTACAAAGGAATGGCGTGCACCAAGTCGCGCAATGTCACGCCAGGTTGCATTTCGCCTTTGAAACGCACAAGAATAGACTCGGGCATGTCCAAAGGCATCACGCCAGTAGCAGCGCCGAA
>CANBTZ010000193.1 GCA_947372495.1 Comamonadaceae bacterium
CCATTTCGGTGCCGCCATGGTTGACGCTGACCGAGCCATCCATGTAAATGTTGAGCAAGGCGCCGCCTTGGTTCAACATGGTGGCCGTGAAGCTGATGCCAAATTTCAAGGGCACCAAAGCCAAACCACGCTTGCGGGTTTTGCTCTTGGCGTTGAAGGCTTGCACCGCGGCGCGGCGCTCGGCGTATTTGGATTCGTGCTCGACCTGGTCGATCACCTTGTCACCCACCCAGTCTTCGATGAGCTGGTTGTATTGGGTGGTCATGGTGTCGGGCGTGCCGCTGATGGCGGGGTCTTTATAGAGGTTGAGCTTGCGCACTTCCAGCGGGTCTTTGCCCAAAGTCATCGCGATCTCGTCCATCACCGTCTCGATGCCGAACATGCCTTGTGGGCCGCCGAAACCACGGAACGCCGTGGCGCTTTGTGTGTTGGTTTTGCAGCGGTGGCTCACCAGCTTGAGCGCAGGCAGGTGGTAGGTGTTGTCGATGTGCAAGCAAGCACGGTCGTTCACGGGGCCGGAGTAGTCGGTGCTGTAGCCACAGCGTGACATCAGCGTGATGTCTGCGCCCAAGACGCGGCCGTTGTCGTCAAAACCCACTTCGTAGTCGATGCGGAAATCGTGACGCTTGCCGGTGATGGTCATGTCGTCGTCGCGGTTCACGCGCAGCTTGACCGGCTTTTGCAGCTTGTGCGCGGCGAGTGCAGCACTTTGGCTGAAGATGCTGGCATTGCCTTCTTTGCCACCAAAGCCACCACCCATGCGGCGGCAGATCACCTCCACATCGTTGGTGTGCAGGTTCAAGGCATGTGCGGCTTCGCGTTGGTTGCCATCAGGGTGCTGGGTCGACACATACAGCGTGAGCTGGCCGTCTTCCTTAGGCACCGCGTAAGTGATCTGGCCTTCCAGGTAAAACTGTTCTTGCTGGCCGGTGCGTGTGGTGCCTTTGATTTTGTGAGGTGCATTGGCAATGGCGGCAGCCGCGTCACCGCGGGTGATGCCTTTGGCGGGCATGATGAAACTGTTGGCAGCCATCGCCTCTTCCACCGTCAAGATAGGCGTGAGTTCTTTCACCAGCACCTTGGCTTTGTGGGCGGCTTCGCGGGCATAAAGCATGTCGCGCGCCACGACCACAGCCACGGCCTGGCCGACGAACTCGACCTTGCCTGCCGCGAGGAACGGGTCATCGTGCACGATGGGGCCGCAGTTGTTTTCGCCCGGAATGTCTTTGGCGGTGTAGACGGCGACGACGCCGTGCTCTTTGAGGATGGCTTCGCGGTCAATGCCGTCGCCAATCAACTCGCCATGCGCCACGGGCGACAAGATCAGCGCGGCATACAAAGTGCCAGCGTGCTCAGGGATGTCATCGATGTAAGTGGCAGAGCCAGTCACATGCAAATGCGCAGACTCGTGAACGATGTCGGTGCCTTGCTGAACGCCCGATGTGGGCAACAGGTTTTTGAGTGCGGTCGGCGCGTTCATTCAAACCACCTCTTTCTGTTCTTCGATGAATTCAAGGGCCAAGTTGCGGGCCACCAAAGCACGGTAAGCCCAAGTGGCACGCAAGCCGTCGCGCGCGGTGAAGCTGGCGGCGATTGCGGCGTCCAGATCGGCAGACTTCACCTCAGCAGGCGAACGGCCTTCCAGCACGGCTTCGAGCTTGGGCGCACGCGCCGGGAATGGGCTCAGGCCGTTGTAGGCCAGCTTCACACCACTCAGCTTGCCGCCTTTGAGCGTGTAGCTGATAGCGGCGCAGGTGGCCGAAATGTCTTGCTCAAAACGCTTGCTCACTTTATGGGCGCGGAACACTTGTCCCGCCACAGGCTTGGGCAGTTCGATGGCTTCGATGAACTCACCCGCTTCGAGCACGCTTTTCTTCATACCGGTGTAGAAGTTTTCCAGCAAGACGTTGCGGGTCTTCTCGCCACGGCGCAGCACCAGGTTGGCCCCCAGCGCCAGCAAGCAAGGCATGGAGTCGCCGATGGGCGAACCGTTGGCAATGTTGCCTGCCAAGGTCGCAGTAGAACGGATGGGGGGCGAGCCAAAGCGGCGCAGCACTTCGGTGAAGTCCGGGTAAGCCTGGGCCACCAGCGCTTCGACTTGGGTGAGCGACACCGCAGCGCCAATGCGCCAGACCTTGTCGGTCTCTTTGACCTGGCGCAGCTCCGCCACGTTGCCCAAGTACATGATGTGGTCTGGGCGTGCGAACTGCTTGTTCACCTGCAAACCGATTTCGGTGCTGCCGGCCAGCAGTGTGGTCGTGGGGTGCTTGACCAAGTAATCGGCCACTTCGGCCAAGGTGGCTGGCGAGACGAATTCGTTGCCTTTTTTGGTGCGCACCACGGGCTGCACGATGATGTCGCCGTCCAGGCTGAGTGTCGGCACGCTGGAACGCTTGATTTCTTTGAGCAAGGGCACATCGGCGCTGTCGTCAATCTTGAGCGCTTCGGGCTTGGCGCAGGCCTTGGTGGCCGATTCGATGATCGGCTTGTAGCCGGTGCAGCGGCACAGGTTGCCGCTGAGCGAATCGGTGATCTGCTGGCGGCTTGGGGCTGGCAAGACTTGCACCAAGTTCACCAAACTCATCACGATGCCGGGGGTGCAAAAGCCGCACTGCGAGCCATGGCACTTGACCATCTCTTCTTGCACAGGGTGCATGGTGCCGTCGGCCTTTTTCAAGCTCTCAACGGTCTTCACCGATTTGCCGTCCAGAGAAGGCAGCAACTGAATGCACGAGTTGGTGGCCACATAGTCCACGCCCGTGCCTGCAGCATTGAGCTCACCCACCATCACCACGCAAGCGCCGCAATCGCCTTCGGCGCAGCCCTCTTTGGTGCCGGTGCGGTGCATTTGCTCACGCAGGTAGTCCAGAACAGTGGTGGTGCGGCGCTCGCCCTGGGCTTCGACGATGCGGCCGTCGAGCACAAAGCGCACAGTGTTGGTGACTTGGGTCATGGTGCGGATGGGGGATAAATAAACGGTAAGGCCCTGATTTTAAGGAACCAGGGCCTCGGTGAGCAGGCTTTTCGACAGATTCATCGAATCCGAGTCCGGCAAATGAATTGGGATCTGACCCCAATTAACTCAAGAGCCGCGGTAGGTGGAGTAGCTCCAGGGGCTGGCGAGCAGGGGGACGTGGTAGTGCTGATCTTCGTGAGCCACGCCAAAGTCGAGGCTGACTTGGTTCAAAAAGTTGGGCTCGGGCAACACGACGCCTTTGGCTTTGAAGTAGCCCGCCACGTCAAACACCAGGCGGTACGTGCCTTTGCGCAGGCTGGCGTGGTCGTACAGCATGCCGTCGGGGTTGCGCCCGTCGTGGTTGAGGGTGAAGCTTTTGACCAAGGTGGCGGCTTCGCCTTGTGTGGTGTACAGCGCCACTTGCATGCCGGCGGCCGGGCAGCCGTGCATCGTGTCCAGAACGTGTGTGCTCAATCCCATGGTGTTGCTCGCTTTTCGAGGGGTTTAGAGGGGCAAAGGGCATGGCCCAATCCAGTCGACTGAAGTGTATACAATTTCGCATTCAGTGGCTATCATTTCAAAAAACAGCCCCTCAGGCCGAAGAGACATGGAAACATCCACCACGCACCACATTGTCGAGTCCCTCACCCGGGCCATCGTGGACCACCGCTTGCTGCCCGGCTCCAAACTGGCCGAGCAAAAGCTGGCCGACCACTTTGGCGTCTCACGCACGCTGGTGCGCCAAGCCTTGTTTCAGCTGGCACAAAACCGTTTGATCAAGCTCGAACCGGCCCGGGGCGCCTTTGTTGCCGCCCCGTCTGTAGAGGAAGCCCAACAGGTGTTTGCCGTGCGCCGCATGCTCGAAGCGGAAATGACCCGCGCCTTTGTGCAACAAGTCACACCCCAACAAATCACCTCGCTCAAAGAGCACATCGCGCAGGAGCGCGCTGCCGTGAACCAGGGCGATGTGCCGGGCCGCACCGAGCTGCTGGGCGACTTCCATGTGCGCATGGCCGAGCTGATGGGCAACCAGGTGCTGGCCCAAGTGCTGGGCGAGCTGATCTCGCGCTGCGCCCTGATCACGCTGATGTACCAGTCGCGCAACGAGGCCGAGCACTCCACCGACGAGCACGAGGCCATCGTCGCCGCGCTGGCCGCCCAAGACAGTGACCAAGCCGTGCAACTGATGCACGAACACCTGTTGCACGTCGAAGAAAGCCTGACCTTTGACCGCCAAGTGCCCACCCATGACATTTCTCTGGCCCTGGCCTGAACCCACAGAGCAACACCCTTGAGCACCGCATGAGCACCTACGACTCCACCCTCCCCTACCCCCGCGACTTGAAGGGCTACGGCCGAAACGTGCCGCACGCCCAATGGCCCGGCGGCGCACGCGTGGCCGTGCAGTTTGTCTTGAACTACGAAGAAGGCGGCGAAAACTCGGTGCTGCATGGCGATGCGGGCTCCGAGCAGTTTTTGTCTGAAATGTTCAACCCCGCTTCCTTCCCCGAGCGGCACATCAGCATGGAAGGCATTTACGAATACGGTTCGCGGGCGGGTGTGTGGCGCATCCTGCGCGAGTTTGAAAAGCGTGGCCTGCCGCTCACCGTGTTTGGCGTGGCCACCGCGCTGCAAAAGCACGACGACGTGACCGCCGCGTTCAAAGAATTGGGCTACGACATCGCCTGCCACGGCCTCAAGTGGATCCATTACCAAAATGTCGATGAAGCCACCGAACGCGCCCACATGACCGAGGCGATGGACATCCTGCAAAAACTCACGGGCGAAAGGCCTCTAGGCTGGTACACCGGCCGCGACAGCCCCAACACGCGCCGATTGGTGGCCGACTTTGGCGGCTTTGAATACGACAGCGACTACTACGGCGACGACCTGCCGTTTTGGATGAAGGTACGCAAGTCAGACGGCACCGATGTGCCTCAGCTGATCGTGCCTTACACCCTCGACTGCAACGACATGCGCTTTGCGCTGCCCCAAGGCTATTCACACGCTGACCCGTTTTTTCAGTACATGAAGGACACCTTTGACGCGCTGTACGCCGAGGGCAACCCGGATGGCGACAACGCCCCCAAGATGATGAGCATCGGCATGCACTGCCGCCTGCTGGGTCGCCCGGGCCGCATCACCGCGCTGCAACGCTTTTTAGACCACATCCAGTCACACGATAAGGTCTGGGTGGCGCGGCGCATCGACATTGCGCGGCACTGGAAAGCCACACACCCGTATGTGGGCTGAAGACCCAACAGGTGGGAGCGGCGCCCCCGCCGCGAAAAATCCTCGCAGACCACGAGCCATCGCCCCGAGGGCGGGGCTCC
>CANBTZ010000194.1 GCA_947372495.1 Comamonadaceae bacterium
CCGATGCGTTTCTTCCACGGCACGAGCGATGACTATGTGAATGTGGTGCCTTGCCGCAGCTTGGTGGCCGAGCTCAAGGCCAAGGGGGTCGACGCCACCCTGACCGAGTTTGCCAACACGCAGCATGGCTACGACAGCCCTCTGGCCCCAGAGAAATTGGCGGTACCGACGGCTCAAAGCACCCGAAATTGCCAGTTCATTGAGAAGTCAAAGGGTGAGATTTTCAACGCCCAAAGCGGTGCCCCCTTCAGCTACACCGATGCCTGCGTGGCTCTGGGCGCTCATGTGGGCCACAACCCGGAATCCACGGCCCAAACCGTCAAGAGCGTGGTGGCATTCTTGCAAGGACTTTGAATTCAGCTCAATAGGAATCATTATGGCCTTCAGCATCCAGCACGCCAAAGACGGTCCGTTCAAATACGACGGCCTGCGCAAATACTTTGAATACCGCGACCTGGGCATCCACCAGGCCACAGAGGGCCAAGCGGTCATGCACGTCATTCGTGCGCGCGAAGGCACCGAGGCCACGGGCGAATGGCACATGCACAAGGTGGCCATGCAACTGGTTTATGTGCTCAAGGGCTGGGCGATTTTTGAGTACGAGGGCCAGGGTCAGCACCGACTGGAAGCAGGCTCTTGCGTGCACCAGCCGCCGGGCATTCGCCACCGCGAAATAGCGCACTCGGACGATGTCGAAATTCTGGAGATCGTGCTGCCGGGAGACTTTGAGACTGTTGTAGTCAATCCGCCCTCTTTGGCTGGCGATGGACTTTGAACCGTCGCACACGAGACAAGAACTGCCAAGTTCACGAAGGTACACCCTAGATCGTCTTGGAGTATGGATCCCTATACTGAATTTGGCACTGGGTAACAGACTCATTGTTGTCCAAAGGCCTGCTGTTTCCACCTCAAAACCCAAGGAGACTTTTCATGCGGTATTTTTCTAATGCACGAGTCAAACAAGGCTCATGGCGAACGTTGGCATTGGCACTGGCTTTGGTTGCGCCCATGGTGGCCAACGCGGCTGACGAAGAGGTCCCGTTTTGGGCCATCGGCATGCCCAAAGATGGCCCAGGCAAAGCACTGGCCCCTGTGCCGTCCTACCCTATTCCTACTGCGGCAGATCAATTGCCTGTGTCCAAAATCAAATTGCCCCCTGGCTTCAAAGCAGAGGTTTGGGCCAGCAACATCTTGGACGCACGCGGCATGCGTCAAGGTGACAAGGGCACGGTTTTTGTGAGCTCACTCTTTGTGGCTGGCAAGATCAAGGCGGCAAGCGTGAAGTCAAAACCATCGCCAAAGACTTGTTCTTGCCCAATGGGATCGAGTTCCACAAAGGTTCATTGTTTGTAGCGACGCCCAAAGACATCACGCGCTACGACAACATCGAAGCCAATTTGGACACCCCGCCCAAGCCCGTGATGGTTTATGACAAATTGCCTGGCCAAGTGCCTCATGGCTGGAAGTTCATCAAGATCGGGCCTGACGGCAAGTTGTATGTCCCCACAGGTGCGCCTTGCAATATTTGCGAACGCACAGAGGGCTTCATGCAGATCGCCAAAATGAATTTGGACGGCAGCAATGTGGAAATCGTGGCCAAAGGTGTGCGAAACACCGTGGGCTTTGACTTTGACCCCAAGACAGGTGATCTCTGGTACACCAACAACGGGCGCGATTGGTTGTCAGAAGATTTGCCCAACGACACACTGAACCGGGTGGGCAAACCAGGCAAAGATGATTTTGGCTACCCTTATTGCCACCAAGGCAACATGGCAGATCCCCAATATGGATGGGGCAAAGACTGCAGTCAGTTCACTCAACCTGCCGCCATGACTGGACCACATGCGGGCACCTTGGGCATGCGCTTTTACACCGGCAAGATGTTCCCCTCCAAGTACCAAAATGCCATCTTCATT
The DNA here is from genome assembly GCA_947372495.1 of Comamonadaceae bacterium. Lineage (GTDB taxonomy): Bacteria > Pseudomonadota > Gammaproteobacteria > Burkholderiales > Burkholderiaceae_C > Limnohabitans_A. Next base: position 1,917 of record CANBTZ010000194.1, read on the forward strand.
GCACGCCATGGCCCATGGAACCGGACCAAAAAATACGCTGCTGACGTCATGGTGGCTTGGCTTGACGGCAAAGGTGGCATTGCGAAGATGGAGCCGTTCATGACCGGCTTGGTCGAGAACAATGAATATCTGGGCCGACCTGTGGATGTGTTGGTTCTGAAGGATGGCTCGATGTTGGTGTCTGACGACCACAACGGCGCCATCTACCGCATCAGCTACAAAGGGACTTGATGCGCAACGCGCGTATTGAACTCCGCCAGAGGGCTGCCCAGATTTGTGCAGCCCTCTGGCTTTGCGTTGCCTGCTTGGCGCAGGCTCAAAGCGTCCCCGAGCGATTCAAATCCATCTGCCAAAGTTGCCATGGTGAGGGTGGCGTCAGCACCACCGCTTTGACGCCTTCTTTGGCAGGGTTGCCATCGTTTTACACCGTGACACAACTGTTTTTATTTCGAGAAGGTCGGCGAAGCAATCCCTTGATGACGGCCATGGCCAAGGGCCTGAGCGACAGCGATTTGCGCGCTTTTTCTGAGTACATTGGAAAGTTGCCACCGCCACCGGAAGTCCCCATGCAGGGACTGGTTCCCGAGCGCATGGCAAGGGGGGCTCGACTGACCCAAGAGCACCGCTGTGCATCCTGCCACGGCGCCGATTTTTCAGGAGGTAAACAAGTGGCCCGCCTGGCCAATCAGCGGGAAGACTACTTGCTTCAAACCTTGAAGGGTTTTCAATCGGGTGAGCGGCTGGGTTACACCACTGCCATGAACGAGACCCTGGTTGGCATCACGCATGAGGGTTTGGAAGACATTGCTTATTACCTGGCGAATGCGCCAAGAGCCAAACCTTGATTGCGCTTCATGGCCCATTCAACTGGGTGATTTTTTGACGGCCGTCATCCGCTCATGAAGCCCCCTGTGGGGCACGATGTCATTCCCGCGCAGCGGCACGCTGAGCCATCTCGGCAAAGTCTTTGGGCAAAGGGTGCAAATCGAGGCGGCGTCCTGCCTTGAGGATCTGGCTGGGCACATCGTGGCCAATCAATGCAGGCAGCTGGCCTGCAGCGGTCAGCAAGCGTGGCAAATCCACCCCCGTGTCGTAGCCCATCAGAGCCAGGGCGTGCACCACTTCTTCGGTGCAGACGTTGCCCGAAGCGCCAGGAGCGTAAGGGCAGCCCCCGATACCGCCAAACGAGGCGTCAAAGCGGTCAGCACCGGCGTCGATGGCCGCGATCACATTGGCCAAGCCCATGCCACGCGTGTTGTGGAAATGCAGGGTCAACTCGGCAGCGGGCCAACGCACACGAAATGCCTGGGTCAGCTGCGCCACCTGGGTGGGATAAGCCATGCCTGTGGTGTCGCACAGGGTCACGCCGCCCGCGCCCAGCTCCTCGATGTATCGGCGGCACCACTCCAACACCACTGGCACAGGCACGTCGCCTTCCATGGGGCAGCCAAAGGTGCAAGACAGCGACACGTTGATGGCCACACCCGTGCCCTGCACCGCTTTGACGACATCGGCCAACCCTGCATAGGACTGTTCGCGCGTCATGCGCAGATTCGACAGGTTGTGGCTTTCGCTGGCCGACATGACCAGGTTGAGTTCGTCCGCTTTGGATTCGATGGCCCGCTCCGCACCACGCACATTGGGCACCAAGGCGGTGTAAACCACGCCAGGCACGCGGCGAATCTCGCGCAGCACCTGCTCGGCATCGCGCAGTGCCGGAATGGCTTTGGGCGACACAAAGGACGTGACTTCGATCTTGGCCAGACCGGCATCAGACAAGGCGTTGACCAAGGCGATCTTGTCTTCGGTCGGCACAAAAGTCGATTCGGCCTGCAGACCGTCGCGGGTGCCGACTTCTTGCATGTGGATGCGGCGCCCTGCCCCTTGCCAAAGGTCATTGTTCTTGTTCATGCGACCACCTTTTTGTCACGGAATTGCCTGATCTGTTCATCACTCATACCCAACTCGGTGAGCACGGCGTCGGTGTCGTCGCCCAGCTTGGGGGCCGAAGACCTCACCTGGCCGGGTGTGCCCATCAGCTTGGGCACGATGCCGGGCACTTCGATGTTGTGCCCATCGCGGGTCTGCTGCTTGAGGATCATGTCACGGGCACGGTAGTGCGGATCTTCCACGATGTCCTTGGCGGTGTAAACACGACCGGCGGGCACGCTGGCTTGGGCAAGGACCTCGAGCACATCCACCACCTTGCGGCTTTGCGACCAGGCTTCGATGGCCAAGTCCAGTGCCTTGACACGGGCCACACGCCCAGCGTTGTTGGCCAACTCGGGATCGTTGCCCAGGTCGTCACGGCCAATGACCTGCATCAGCCGCTTGAAAATGCTGTCGCCATTGCCAGCGATCAACACCACGCCGTCGGCGCAGCGGTAGGCATTGGACGGCGCGATGCCAGGCAAAGCCGAACCCGCTGGTTCGCGGATGGCGCCGAATGCGCTGTATTCGGGCACCAGACTCTCCATCACATTGAGGACCGCCTCGTTGAGCGCCACGTCAATGACCTGCCCCTGGCCCCCATTGACCTTGCGATGGTAGAGCGCCATCAGCACACCGATGGTGCCGTGCAATGCGGCCAGTGTGTCGCCAATGGAGATGCCGCAGCGCACTGGCACGCGGTCGGGCTCGCCCGTCAGGTGGCGCAGGCCGCCCATGGCCTCACCGATCACACCAAAGCCAGGCAAGTCGCGGTAGGGCCCCGTCTGACCGTAACCAGAGATGCGCAGCATCACCAGGCCCGGGTTGGTTTGAGACAGCGTCTCGTAGTCCATGCCCCAGCCTTCGAGCGTGCCGGGACGGAAATTTTCAATCAGCACATCGGCCTGCGCGATCAACTGCCGCGCGATGTCTTGCCCTTCGGCACTGCGCAGGTCAATCGCAATCGAGCGTTTGTTGCGCGACTGCACCTGCCACCAGACGGAAGTGCCGTCTTGTAGCATGCGCCAGTTGCGCAGCGGGTCGCCCGCACCAGGGGGCTCGATCTTGATGATGTCGGCACCAAAGTCGCCCAGCGTCTTGGCTGAAAAGGGACCAGCAATCAGCTGGCCCATCTCGACCACGCGCAGGCCTTTGAGTGCACCGGGTGTGAGTTGCGGCATGTTCATGGAGATGTTCCTCAGTCGATGGTTGCACCGGATTCTTGGACGGCCTTGGCCCGGCGGGACAGATCGTCACGCACCGGCTGCGCAATGGGATCGCGGGTGGATTTGCAGGTCTACCAGGTTGAACCAAGACAGTGAGAGGATATTCATCCGATGCAGTTCATGAAACTGGCTTCTCAACTGGGACAAAGGGCACCCCCGCGGCGAGTTGGCGCAAAGTATAGGCAATGC
>CANBTZ010000195.1 GCA_947372495.1 Comamonadaceae bacterium
CCGCGCGCCGCGCCTCCGCCCAGCGCCAAGCCGATGCGGGCCTGGCGGCGCTCACGGGGCGCCGCTGGCTCGGTCGCAGTGGGCAGCGGCTTGGCCCCATCCACCTGAACCGTTGCTTGGGGTGCGGGCACAACGGTGCCACAGCCCGAGAGCACAGCGCACAGCAGCGCTGCGCATGTGGGCAACCATGGGCTCCAAGGGGTCTGGCGCAGGGATTTCGGGTGCATCTCCAGGGGCCTTGCATTTGATTTATTGATAATGATTCGCATTTAGTTTAGAATTCTTCCATCAACGGTACTGAGATCACACAGCCCATGTCCAACATCGTCACCTTGTTCGCCGCCCTGGCCTGCTGCACAGCGCTGGCACAAGACAAACAACTCAACATTTACTCGGCCCGCCACTACCCGACCGACGAAGCGCTGTACAGCGATTTCACCAAAGCCACAGGCATCAAGATCAACCGCGTCGACGCCGACGATGCCGGTATTCTCGCTCGCCTCAAGGCCGAGGGCTCAGCCTCCCCCGCCGATGTCATTTTGTTGGTCGACGCTTCTCGCCTTTGGCGCGCTGAAGTCGATGGCCTGTTCCTGCCCATCAAGTCCAAGCTGCTCGAAGACGCCATCCCGGCTAACCTGCATGCCAACCACAGCGACAACGGCGGCGTGGCGTGGTTTGGTCTGTCCACCCGCGCCCGTGTGGTGGTGTTCGACAAACTCAAGTACAGCAAGGCCGACTTAGACAGCTATGAGAAGCTGGCCGAGCCCAAGCTCAAAGGCCAGCTGTGCATCCGCTCGGGCTCGCACCCCTACAACCTGAGCCTGTTCGGGGCCATGACCGAGCACCTAGGTGCGGCCAAAACCGAGGTCTGGCTCAAAGGCCTGGTGGACAACATGGCCCGCAGCCCCAAGGGTGGCGACACCGACCAGATCAAAGCCGTGGCCGCTGGCGAATGCGGTGTGGCCCTGACCAACACCTATTACCTGGCGCGCATGATGCGCTCGACCAACCCGGCCGACAAAGCCGTGACCGAACGCATCGGCGTGGTCTTTCCCAACCAGTCGAGCTGGGGCACGCACGTCAACATCGCGGGCGGCGCGGTGGCCAAGAACGCCAAAAACGTGGACAACGCGGTCAAATTCCTCGAATACCTGGCCAGTCCCAGCGCGCAAAACCATTTTGCCAACGGCAACAACGAATGGCCTGCCGCCAAAGGCGTGGGCTTTGACAACCCGGCCCTCAAAGCCATGACCGGGGGCAGCTTCAAAAGCGAGCTGATCCCGATCAGCGCCGTGGGCATGAACCAGATCAAGGTCCAGCAAATGCTCGACCGCGTGGGTTTCAAGTAAGGCCCCAGGCCCCTCTTCGCCCGACATCGCCCGACTTCGCCGCACTGCGGCGCACTGCCCCAGCCAGCCACTCACCCCGCATTGCCGGGGGTGACAGCCAGCCATTGCCTTTTTCTGCCGAAAACAGCCCTTCGGCACGCCGATGACTGGAATCACATGACTGACAAAACCACTCTCCCGACCATGAAACCCCTGCTGCCGCTGGCCGCACTGATGCTGGCCAGCGCCATGAACCCGCCCGCCAATGCCCAAGCTGCACCCGACAAGGACATGGGCACGGTGCTGATCAAGGACAAGCGCGTCGAAGACGCCAAAAGTGTGCTGCGTGTGCGCGAGACCGAGATCGGCAAAGGCCGCCAGGCGCTGCGCGACATCCCGCAAAGCGTCACGGTGATGACCGAGCGCCTGATCAACGACCGCAACCTCGACGATTTCCGGGCCGTGCTCAAGACCACGGCAGGCGTGACGTTCCAGGCTGGGGAAACTGGCGAAGAGGATGTGCGCTTGCGCGGCTTTTCGCTCGGTCAGGCGGGTGACATCTATGTGGATGGCCTGCGCGACGCCCCGCTGATCGAACGCGACACCTTCAACCAGGACCGCGTCGAGGTGCTCAAAGGCTCGGCGTCCATGCTGTTTGGCAAAGGCTCGACGGGCGGGGTGGTCAACCAGGTCAACAAAGCCCCTCACTTGCTGGAAGAACACGAGCTCAACCTCACACTGGGCAGTGGCAACCAGCGCCGCCTGACGGGCGACTTCAACTGGATCACGGGCGAAGACGCCGCCTTGCGCCTGAACGCCATGACGCACCAAGCGGACAACTGGGGGGCCAAGGTCGACAAAAAAGGCATCGCGCCCACCTTGCGCTGGGGCATCGGCCACCGCGATGAGTTCAGCGTGGGCCTGTACCACCTGCAAACCGACGGTCGCCCGCTCTACAACCACCCGTGGTTCCTCCAGAACGGCACCATCGTGCCCACGCTGCCTGCCCAAAACTACTACGGGCTGGCCAGCGACCACCTGCGCACCGAGAGCACTTACGGCACCTTGAGCCATGTGCACCGCCTGGACGCCGACAGCCAGATCAAGACCCAACTGCGCCACGGCCACTACGAACGCGACCTCTGGGCCAGTGCCATCGCCTTTGTCAACCCCATCAGCAGCCTGGCCGACATCAACGCCAGCACCGCGCTCAAGCGCACGCCCAAGGGCCGCACGGGCCAAAGCGACCTGACACAGCTGCAAAGCGATTACTCGGGCAAATGGCAAGCCCTGGGCCGCACGCACCAAGTGCTGGCTGGCCTGGACGCTTACCAAGAAAACGCCCTGCGCAACCAGAACTTTGCAGGCACGGCCTCGGGCCTGAACACGACCGTGGGCTGCCCCAACGACGGCGCCTGGCGCGCCGACACCCGGGGCACCCCGGCCATGACACGCTTCAAGGCCCAGGGCCTGGGCGTCTACGCGCAAGACACGGTCGAGCTGGCGGCGCACATCAAGTGGGTGGCAGGCCTGCGCTTTGACCATTTCTCAGGCGACTACCGCGACCCCAGCGACCACCGTTTCCAGATGAGCGAGAACCTCTGGAGCCCCCGCACGGGTCTGCTCTACCAACCCGACGACACCAGCAGCTACTACACCAGCGCGGGGACGTCTTACAACACCTCGGGCGACACCTACCAGTACGCCCTGGGCAACTTCACCGCTGGCAGTGCAAATGCCAAAACAGCGAACACCCCGCCTGAGAAAAGCCGCAACTTCGAGCTGGGTGGCAAGTGGGAGGTGTTTGAGAAGAAAGCCTCTCTGGCTGTGGCGGTGTTTCACACCGAAAAATACAACGAACGCAACACCGACCCGGATGTGGCCGCCACCCAAATGCTCTTGTCGGGCAAACGCCACGCCAGCGGCATGGAGTTCAACCTGGCCGGGCGCATCACGCCGAAATGGGAGGTGTTCTACAACCAAACCTGGATTCCGAATGCCCGCATCGACGAGAGCAACACCACCACCGGCAATGCCCAGCGCCTGGGAGACCGCCCCGCCCTCACCCCCAAACACAGCGCCAGCCTGTGGACGAGTTACCTGCTGACCAGCCAGTGGCGCGTGGCCGGGGGCGTCAACCACCGGAGCGAGCAGTCGCCCGAAGGCAACCGCAACGTGGTGGCGGCCGCCTTCACCACCCTGGACGCGATGGCCGAATACAACTTCAGCGACGCCACCGCGCTCAAGTTCAATGTCAACAACCTCACAAACCAGCTCTATGCCGACACCCTGTACAGGGGCTTTTATGGCCCGGGGGCTCCGCGCACCGTGCAGGTGTCGCTCAAAACACGGTTCTGACGCAGGCGCACACCATGGTCCTTCACCTGCCCCAATTGCTCAGCGCCGATGAGGTGCTGACCGCCCGCTCACTGCTGGGCGACGATGCGCCGTGGATCGACGGGCGCAGCAGCGCGGGCGGTCAGGCCCTCGCGCAAAAGCACAACTTGCAACTGGCCCAAGACAGCGACCACTGTCGCAGCTTGCAGCGGCTGGTGCTGGCGGCGGTGCAGCGCGAGCCCTTGCTGCTGTCGGCAGCCTTGCCTCGGCGGATCTTCCAGCCGCTGTTCAACCGCTATGACAGCCAGCACAGCCATTACGGTGCCCACGTCGATGGTGCGGTGCTGCGCTCGCAGGCCACACAAGAATGGGTGCGCACCGACCTGTCGTGCACCGTGTTTCTGAGCGATCTACAGGATTACGACGGGGGCGAGCTGCGCGTGCAGGACCATGGTGGCGAGCGCAGCATCAAGCTCGCGGCGGGCGACGCCATCCTCTACCCTGGCACCCAGGTGCACGAGGTCACGCCCGTCACGCGGGGCGTGCGGCTGGCCAGCTTTTTCTGGATTGAGAGCATGGTGCGCAGCCAAGAGCAGCGCCGCATCCTGTTTGACCTCGACATGAACCTGCTGCAGCTGCGCGCCCAGCTGGGCGAAACCGCACAGACCACCGCTCTGACGGGGGTGTATCACAACCTGCTGCGCCAATGGGCCAGCACCTGAATGCGACCGCACCCAGCCCCATGAACCACACGCCGATCAACCTGCACGACCACGAACAACTGGCCCGCGCCGCGCTGGACGAGGCGGCCTGGGCATATTTTTCAGGTGGAGCGGCAGACGAAACCACGCTGCACAACAACACCCAGGCTTGGCAAGACATAGGCTTGGCCCCACGCGTGTTGCAGGACCTGCGGCACGGCCACACCCACATCCAGCTCCTCGGGCGAACATGGCGCACCCCGATGCTGGTCGCGCCGATGGCGCACCAGCGCTGGGCCCACCCCGATGGCGAAGCGGGCATGGCGCTGGCTGCTGCCGCACAAGGCTGCGGCATGGTGCTGTCGCACCAGACGGGCACCCCTTTGCAGACGGTGGCTGATCTGGTGCGGGATCAAACCGACCGCGGCCCGCTGTGGTTTCAGCTCTACTGGCAAGCCGACCATGGCGCACTGCGTGCGCTGATCGGTGACATCGAATCCGCAGGCTACGAGGCCATTGTCCTGACCGTGGACGCCCCGGTCCAAGGCGTGCGTGACCGGGAGCGGCGACTGGGCTCCGCCCTGCCATTGCCCGAACACGTTCGCCCTGTCCATTGGTGCGCCGCACCGCCCACGGGCCATGCGGGCCTGTGCAGCGGGCATGCCAACGCCGCCCCCACCTGGGACGATGTGGCCCGACTGCAGGCCTGGACCCGACTGCCCGTGCTGCTCAAAGGCATCACCCACCCGCTGGACGCGGCGCAAGCGGTGCGCCTGAACCTGCCCGGTTTGATCGTCAGCAACCACGGTGGGCGCACGCTCGACACCCTGCCCGCGAGCGCCCGTTTGCTCTCACGCGTGGTGGACGCCGT
>CANBTZ010000196.1 GCA_947372495.1 Comamonadaceae bacterium
GCGGTGCAAGCCTTCAACGCCAAGAGCAAAACCCGCAAGCGCGGTTTGTCGCTCGTGCCTTTGAAGTTCGGCATCAGCTTCACGGCGACGCACCTGAACCAAGGCGGTGCGCTGCTGGTGGTCTACATGGACGGCTCGGTGAGTTGCAACCACGGCGGCACCGAAATGGGCCAAGGCCTGAACACCAAGATGGCGCAGGTCTGTGCCGATGGCTTGGGCATCAGCGTGGACCATGTGCGCATCACCGCGACCGATTCGCAAAAAGTGCCCAACGCTTCGGCCACCTCGGCATCGAGCGGTGCTGACATCAACGGCGCAGCCATCATGAACGCCACGATGCAAATGCGTGAGCGCTTGAAGCCCGTGGCTGCCCGCATGTTGGGTTGCGCAGCCGAAGAGGTGACCTTCGCCAACAACGAAGTCCACGGCGGCGGCAAAGCTGTGAAGTGGGCCGACGTGACCAAGCAAGCGTGGCTGGACCGCGTGGGCTTGAGCGTCACGGGCTTTTACATGACGCCCGAAATCAAATACGACTTCACCACATTGAACGGCCGTGCTTTCTATTACTACTGCTACGGCGCTGCCGTGAGCGAAGTAGAAATCGACACCCGCACCGGCGAGTGGTGGCTCAAAGCCGTGGACATCGTGCACGACGTGGGCCGCAGCATCAACCCCGCATTGGACAAAGGCCAAATCGAAGGCGCGTTTGTGCAAGGCATGGGTTGGCTCACCATGGAAGAGTGCATTTGGGACAAGAAGGGCAAGCTGCTCACACACGGCCCCAGCACTTACAAGATCCCTGTGGCGGGCGACATTCCAGAGCACTTCAAAGTGTCCTTGTTTGACAACCAAAACAACAAGCCCACGCCTTTCAACAGCAAAGCCACTGGCGAGCCACCGTTGATGCTCGGCTTGTCGACCTTCTTTGCCTTGCGCGATGCCGTCGCAGCCAGCGCCGACCACAAAGCCGTGGTCTACATGGACGCCCCGGCCACGCCTGAGCGCATCTTGATGGCGTGCGAAACTGCAAAAGCCAAGGCCAAGGCCGCAGCCGCCTGACCCCCCAAATGGCAGACCCGTGCTTGCGGGTCTGCCATGAGGGATCGAGGGCCTGTGGCCTTTAGAATCCTTTGGCATTCAACACAACAAGCCCAGCACTTTGTCTCAAGCCCCCACTGATCCCGCACTTCCTCGCCACGTGGCCATCATCATGGATGGCAACCGGCGTTGGGCCAAAAAAAGGTTCATGCCTGCAGCGCTTGGCCATGCGGCAGGGGCCAAGCGCGTGCGCGAAATCGTGCAGGCCTGTGCCGAGTCGGGTGTGGCTTACCTGAGCCTGTTTGCGTTCAGCACCGAAAACTGGAAGCGCCCGGAAGACGAGGTCAGCAGCCTCATGGGCTTGTTCATGACCTACCTTCAAAAGGAGGTGGACTCGATGAACGCCAATGGCGTGCGCCTGAAGATTCTGGGCGACACGTCGCGGTTTTCTGAACCGCTCAAAGTCCTGATCGAGAACGCGCAACAACAAACGGCCAGCAACCAGGGCATCACCTTGCTGGTGTGTGCCAACTATGGCGGCCGCTGGGACATGCTCCAGGCAGTCAAGGCCTGGCAAGCTGCGCACCCCGGGCAGCAATTGGATGGGCTGACCGAAGAAGCTTTGACGCCGCACCTGAGCACGGGCGATGCGCCTGAGGTGGATTTGTTGATCCGCACGGGCGGCGAGTCGCGCGTGAGCAACTTTCTGCTGTGGCAAGCGGCCTATGCCGAGCTGTTTTTCACCGACGACTTGTGGCCTGATTTTGGGCCGCAGCGCTTGCGCGAAGCGATCACCTGGTTTGGCCAGCGCGACCGCCGCTTTGGTTCGTCCGCACCCCTTTGATGGGCCACCCAGGTCCAAGGACACCTCTCATGCAAAAACGCAAAGGCATCATTCTCGCGGGCGGCTCGGGCACGCGCCTGTACCCTGTGACCCAAGCGGTCAGCAAACAATTGATGCCGGTCTACGACAAGCCCATGGTGTACTACCCGCTCACCACGCTCATGCTGGCGGGCATCCGCGATGTGCTGCTGATCAGCACCCCGCAGGACACGCCGCGTTTCAGCGAACTGTTGGGTGATGGCAGCCAGTGGGGCATGAACATCCAGTACGCCGTGCAGCCCAGCCCGGACGGTCTGGCGCAGGCCTTCATCATCGGCAAGGATTTTGTGGGCAATGACCCCAGCGCGCTGGTCCTGGGCGACAACATTTTCTATGGCCACGACCTGGTCAAACTCATGCAAAGCGCCGATGCACGCACCGGCGGTGCCAGCGTGTTCGCCTACCATGTGCACGATCCTGAGCGCTACGGCGTGGTGGAGTTCGATGCCGACTTTCGGGCCTTGTCGATCGAAGAAAAACCGGCAACCCCAAAAAGCAACTACGCCGTCACCGGCCTGTACTTTTATGACCAGCAGGTTTGTGACATTGCGGCAGACATTCAGCCCTCTGCCCGAGGCGAGCTGGAAATCACCGATGTGAACAAGCGCTACCTGGCCCAGCAGCAGCTCAATGTGGAAATCATGGGCCGCGGTTACGCCTGGCTGGACACCGGCACGCACGACAGCCTGCTCGAAGCCGCCGGCTTCATTGCCACGCTGCAAAAGCGTCAAGGCTTGATGGTTGCCTGCCCCGAAGAAATCGCCTTCCATCAGAAATGGATCGATGCAGCCGCGCTGCAAAAACTGGCTCACCCCTTGGCCAAAAATGGCTACGGCCAATACCTGCTCAATTTGTTGAAATAAGCCATGCCCTACACCGTCACCGCCACTGAAATTCCCGATGTCCTGATCCTTGAGCCCAAGGTGTTTGGCGATGCGCGTGGATTTTTCTTTGAGTCGTTCAACGCGCGTGACTTTGCTCAGGCCACCGGCCTGAACGTGGACTTTGTGCAAGACAACCACAGCAAGTCGGCGCAAGGCGTGCTGCGCGGTTTGCATTACCAGATCCAGCACCCCCAGGGCAAGCTGGTGCGTGTGGTGCAAGGCGAGGTGTTCGATGTGGCGGTGGACCTGCGCCAAAGCTCGGCCACCTTTGGCCGTTGGGTCGGTGTGCACCTGAGCGCGGACAACCACCGCCAGCTGTGGGTGCCGCCCGGTTTTGCGCACGGCTTTGTGGTGACGAGCGAGAGCGCCGAGTTCCTCTACAAGACCACCGACTACTGGTACCCGGAGCACGAGCGCAGCCTGTTGTGGTCTGACCCGGCGGTCGGGGTTCAATGGCCATTGCAAGGCCAGCCTTTGTTGGCAGCCAAAGACCAAGCGGGTGCCTTGCTGAAAGATGCTCAAAAGTTCGACTGAACGTCGTTGCTCAAAACGGGCCCCATGAAAAAAGGCTTGCCAAATGGCAAGCCTTTTTGCTTTCGCGCTGGCAGTCTTTACAGACCTGCCGCTGCACGCAGCGCAGCAGCCTTGTCAGTCCTCTCCCAAGTGAACTCGGGTTCGTCGCGGCCAAAGTGACCGTAGGCAGCGGTCTTGGTGTAGATGGGGCGCAGCAGGTCCAGCATCTGGATGATGCCTTTGGGGCGCAGGTCAAAGTGCTCGGCCACCAAGGCGGAGAGCACATCGTCGGACACTTTGCCGGTGCCCAGCGTGTTCACGGTGATGTTCATTGGGCGGGCCACGCCAATGGCGTACGCCACCTGGATCTGGCACTTCTCGGCCAGACCCGCAGCCACGATGTTCTTGGCCACGTAGCGCGCGGCGTAAGCGGCCGAGCGGTCCACCTTCGAAGGGTCCTTGCCCGAGAACGCGCCGCCGCCGTGCGGGCAAGCGCCGCCGTAGGTGTCGACGATGATCTTGCGACCGGTCAGGCCGCAGTCGCCCTGGGGGCCGCCAATCACAAAGCGACCTGTCGGGTTGATCAGGTATTTGGTGTCTTGCAGCCACTCTTTGGGCAGCACGGGCTTGATGATTTCTTCGATGATGGCTTCGGTGAAGCTGGCCTTCATCTGGGTGGCGGTTTCCGACTGGTCGGGGCTGTGCTGGGTGGACAGCACCACGGTGTCGATGCTGTGGGGCTTGCCGTCCACATAGCGCATCGTCACTTGGCTCTTGGCGTCGGGGCGCAGGAAGGGCAGACGGCCGTCCTTGCGCAGTTGGGCCTGGCGCTCGACCAAGCGGTGAGCGTAGTAAATGGGGGCGGGCATCAGCTCAGGGGTTTCAGAGCAGGCGTAGCCGAACATCAGGCCTTGGTCGCCCGCACCGATGTTGAGGTGGTCATCAGACGCGTGGTCCACGCCCTGGGCGATGTCGTTGGACTGCTTGTCGTAGCAGACCATGACCGCGCAGCCTTTGTAGTCGATGCCGTAGTCGGTGTTGTCGTAGCCAATGCGCTTGATGGTGTCACGCGCCACCTGGATGTAGTCCACATGGGCGTTGGTGGTGATCTCACCGGCCAGCACGACCAGACCGGTGTTGGTCAGTGTTTCGGCCGCCACGCGGCTGCGGGGGTCTTGCGCAAAGATGGCGTCGAGGATCGCGTCAGAAATCTGGTCTGCCACCTTGTCGGGGTGACCTTCCGAGACGGACTCGGACGTGAAGAGAAAGTCGTTGGACATGAAAAAGGCTCCTGTGTTTGCAGTGGTTGTTCGGCGTTGCCGACCCTGAAAACCCGGAGCCTGGCGAACGCTTTAGCAGGATTTGTGAATCGCCCTGCAAGTTGTTCAATAACTCGGCGATGGAGAAATTATAAAAGATGACAAAGCCCCGCTGAAAATCATGTCCAATACGTCCTTATGGATATTCCCGCCCCCATTGAAAACCGTTTGATCGACTTGGAAATCAAGGCCGGTTTCACCGAAGACCTGTTGGAGCAGCTCAACGCCCAGGTGTATCGCCAGCAGCAACAAATCGACGCGCTCATCCACGAACTGCGCACTTTGCGTGACCGCATGCCCGAAGGCGGTGGCGGCGCGGATGTGCGCAACCTGCGCGATGAGATTCCGCCGCACTACTGAGCCCCGCGATGTGGAGCGTGCAGGACATCCGTGAGCGTGTGCGTGCTTTGGGCGCCCGGCCCAAGCACGAGCTGCGGGTCCTGCGCCTGTGGGCGCTGGCCCTGCCGCAGGACAGTGGACGCCGTGCACTCGACAGCTTCATGCCCAGCGCCTTGCGCGATGCGCTGCCGCAGCTGAGCCAGGATTTGGCTGCGCTGGCCACGCTGCGCGAGCAGCATCCTGCTGAAGAC
>CANBTZ010000197.1 GCA_947372495.1 Comamonadaceae bacterium
CAGCAGGTGGGCCATGCCCGTTTCACCGTAGTTCTCAAAGCGGGAGCCCACCCGGTAGGTCACGTTCACCGTGGTGGTGGGCTTGGACGCGTCGGGCGCCAGCAAAACCCGCAGGCCGTTGGGCAGCCGGTATTCGGTGATGCCCTCCACGCTGGTGTACTTGGCCGCCTTGGCCATGCCCACAGCAGCTGTGGCCGTTTTGCGGCTGGCCGCCTGCGGCGCGTCAGCGGCTTGCACCCACGCGTGGCCCAACAGCAAACCCATTCCAACCCATGACATGAATCTCATCGCAAGAACCTTCCCTGTTTATGAGCGCATTTTTAACACAGGCCCTGCCATGTGCAGGTTTGCGCAGCGCCAATGGCCTGCCACCCCCAAGCCCTAGAATCACCCCCACCATGACGTCCTCCATCCTCATCACTGGCGGTGCCGGTTACATCGGTTCGCACACGGCCGTCGAACTCATGAACGCGGGCCACTCTGTGGTCATCGTCGACAACCTGTGCAACAGCAGCATCCATGTGCTGAACCGACTGCGCACGCTGTGCGGCGAACGCTTTGCCTTCGTGCAGGGCGACGCGCGCGACGCTGCTGCACTGGACCGCATCTTTGCCGAGCACCCGATTGACGGCGTCATCCACTTTGCCGGGCTCAAGGCCGTGGGCGAATCGGTGACCCAGCCCGTGCGCTACTTTGACAACAACGTTGGCAGCACCTTGGCGCTGCTGCAGGCCATGGACCGCTCAGGCGTGCGGCGCATCGTCTTCAGCTCCTCGGCCACGGTCTATGGCGACCCCGAGCGGGTGCCGATCACCGAGGACTCGCGCCTGCAGGTCACCAACCCCTATGGCCGCACCAAACTCATGTGCGAGGACATCCTGCGCGACCTGCAAGCGTCCGACCCGCGCTGGCAAGTCGCCATCCTGCGTTACTTCAACCCGGTGGGTGCCCACGAGAGCGGCCTGATCGGCGAACACCCCAACGGCGTGCCCAACAACCTGATGCCTTTCATCACCCAAGTGGCAGTGGGCAAGCGCGCGCACCTGAGCATCTTTGGCAACGACTACCCCACTCCCGACGGCACCGGGGTGCGCGACTACATCCATGTGGTCGACCTGGCACAGGGGCACCTGGCGGCGCTGAACCACCTCAAGACCCAGCAAACCAGCATCACCCTCAACCTCGGCACGGGCCGGGGCGTGAGCGTCAAGCAACTGGCCGACACCTTCGCGCAGGTCACGGGCGTGCCCATCCCCTGCCAATACGTCGCCCGCCGCGCTGGTGATGTGGCTTCGCTGTGCGCCGACACGCAACTGGCCGAGACCACCATGGGCTGGAAAGCGCAGCTGGGGCTTGAGCGCATGTGCGCCGACGCTTGGCGCTGGCAATCGGCCAACCCCGACGGCTACCAAGGCAGCGCCCCTTGAGCGATCAGCCCACGCACACACCGCCGCACACCCCGCCCCGCGTCCTGCTGGTGATCACCAAGGGCGAAGCAGGCGGTGCCCAAACCCATGTGGCCGAGTTGTGCCAGGCCATCGGTGGCCGGGCCAGATTCATGGCCGTGATCGGTGGCGAAGGCCCCAGCCCCTTGGGCGAGGCCCTCACGGGCTTGGGCGTGCACACCACCCACTTGCCCAGCCTGCAAAACTCGATCAACCCCCTCAAGCTCTGGCCAGCGGTCAAAGCCCTGCTGGCGGTGATCCGCGCCGAGCAACCCCATGTGGTCCACGCGCACAGCGCGGTGGCCGGGGTCATCGCCCGCATCGCGGGCAAGATCAGCCAGACCCCGGTCGTGTACACCGTGCACGGCTTTGGCTTCAAGCCGCAGGCGCCGCGCCTGGTGCGCTACAACGCCTGGCTGGCCGAAGCCCTGCTGGCCGCCTGGACCACGCGCATGGTGTGCGTGTCCCATTTCGAGCGCCAGCTCGCCCACCAGCTGCCCATGGACCCAGAGCGCATCAGCGTGGTCCACAACGCCCTGGCCGATGTGCCCTGGCTGAGCCAGCCCGAAGCCGAACCCGCCAGCCTGGTCATGGTGGCCCGCATGGCCGCCCCCAAGCGGCCCGACCTGCTGCTGCAGGCCCTGCACCGCCTGAGCGAACAAGGTCTGCAAGCTGTAGCGCACCTGCTCGGCGGCGGCCCCGCACTGGCGGCCCAACAACAATTGGCCAACGATCTGAACCTCGCGCAGGTTCACTTTGCAGGCGATGTGCCCAACGTGGCCGAGCAACTCGCGCAGCACCAGATTTTTGTGCTGCTGTCCGACCACGAGGGCTTGCCCATCTCCATCCTCGAAGCCATGCGCGCTGGCTTGGCCATCGTCGCCACGCGCCTGCCAGGCATCGAAGAGCTGCTCACCGACAACGAACACGGCCTGCTGGTGGCCAACGAGCCCCAAGCCATTGCCCGGGCCCTGCAGCGCCTGCTGACCGACGCGGCCCTGCGCCAGCGCCTGGGGCAGGCGGCGCGCCAGCGCTATGTGCAAGCCTTCCAGCCGCAGGCCATGGCCGAGCAGCTGATGGCCATTTACCAAGAAGCCCCGCTGCTGCCCACCGCCAACTGGCCCATGACGCTGCCGCGCAGGCACCGCGCCGCGCTCGCCTCGCAACGCGCCCAGCGCCAGCAAAGCCAGCTGGGCTGGGCCCTGCTGGGCACTTTGGCGCTGGCGCTGTCGTGGTGCATTGGCTGGTGGCTGCAGCAGCAAGGCTGGGCCACACGCGACTTTGGCCGCACCGTGCTCGCTTGCGCTGTGCCCTACGCCGTGGCAGCGCATTTGCTCTACCGCGCTGCCCACTTGCCCGCAGCCGAGCGCGGCAGCCTGCTGCTGGTCACCACCGCCTTGCCCTTTGTGCTCACGCCGCTGGGCTTTGCCTTGCTGCAACAACCCTACTCGCGCGGCGCGGTGCTGCTGACCTATGGCCTGACCGTGCTGTGGTTCTGGCTGGGCGAGCGCTGGCTGATGCGCCAGCGGGCGTTCAAGCTGCTGTACTGGGAAGACGAACAACCCGCGCACATGCACCAGCTCATGCAAGAACTCGGCGGTGCGCAGCAAGAGACACAGCTGCAGCTGATCCGCTGGCCCGACCATTGGCGGCAAGACCCTGGCCTGTGCCCCCCGGCGCTGGCGGTGCAAGGCGCGCTCACGGCCCCTGCGCAAGGCCCATTGACTGACGCGGCGCAGACGCTGCGCCGCCGCATCCTCACGGCGCTCAAGCTGCACCACATCCGCCTCTACAGCCCCCAGGCCGTGGCCGAAGCGCTCACCGGCCGTGTGCCCGCCAGCACCCTGGGCAGCGAACTGTGGCAGCCCGACGGCAACCCGGCCTACGACCTGCTCAAGCGCCTGCTGGACCTGGTGGTGGTGCTCACGCTCATGCCCTTGTGGTTGCCGCTGGGCGCGCTGGTCGCCATCGCGGTGCGCATCGACAGCCCCGGCCCGGCGCTGTTCAGCCAGTGGCGTGTGGGCCTGCACGGCCAGACTTTCCGGATTTTCAAATTCCGCAGCATGCGCCACGCGCCGCTGGCCACGGCCCAGTTCGCCCAGACCAACGACCCACGCATCACGCGCTTCGGGCACTTCATGCGGCGCAGCCGCCTCGATGAAATTCCGCAGCTTTGGAATGTGCTCAAAGGCGACATGAGCCTGATCGGCCCGCGCCCCGAGCAGGAAAAATTTGTCGAGCAGTTTGCCGAGCAGATCGCCAGCTACCCCTACCGCCACCTGGTGCGCCCGGGCCTGACCGGTTGGGCGCAAGTGCAGCAAGGCTATGCCGCCAGCGCCGAAGAAACCGTGGTCAAGCTTAGCTACGACCTCTACTACGTCACCCACTACAGCCTGGCCATGGACCTGCTGATCGCACTCAAAACGGTGCGCATCGTCCTGACCGGGCACGGCGCACGCTAAGACCATGCAACGGCGCGCACTCATCCTCTGCGAAGAGCAAGGCACAAGCGGCATCCAGACCACCTTGGGCTGGCTGCGCGACGAACTCACCTGCCGCGACTGGGCGATCGAGCAAGTCAACGTGCGCACGGGCCGCCCGCCCTGGCTGGACCTGGTGCAGCAGGCCCAGCAAGCCGATGTGCTGATCGCGTCAAACAACTTTTTGCCTGCGTACTGGGCCGTGCTGCTGAGCCTGCTCGCGCACCGCCCGGCCGTGGTCTGGGTGCACGGCCCGCTGAGCGAAGTGCTGCACAACAGCCCACCCTCCGCCGCCAAAAAAGGATTTCTGCAAGGCATTTACAACCTGGCCAGCGCCCTGGTGTTTGCCTCGCGCACGTCCATGGACAGTTTTGACCGCGCCATGCCCGGCGTGCGCCAACCTGTTCGGCGCGTGATCCACAACCCGGCTGTATCGCCTGAACACCGCCCCCCAGCAACGGTCGACACCCACACTGTGCAACTGGGTTTTGTGGGCCGCCTCTCGCCCGAAAAGCGGCCCGAGCTGCTGTTGCAAACCCTGGCGCAACTGCCCGCCTGCTACCACCTGAACATCGTGGGCGATGGCCCCTTGCGGGCAGCGCTCGAGTCGCAGGTGCAAGCCGCAGCCCCCGAAGCGCGCCTGCCAGAACGCGTCCACTTTCTGGGCGAGCAGGCCGTCGGCGCCGACACCTACCGCGCTTGGCAAGCCACCTTGCTGTGCTCGGCCTACGAGGGCTACCCCATGGTGGCGCTCGAATCTTTGGCCGCGGGGGTGCCTTGCATCGCCACGCCCCTGCCCGCCCTGCGCGAGATGCTGGGCAGCGATGCGCCCCACTGGGTCGCCGACGACGACACCCCCCATAGCCTGGCCCGCACCGTGCTCGCCAGCCTGCAAACACCCCAGGGCAACCGCCAGGCGCTGGCGTGCAGCATCGCGGCGCGACACCCGGCCAAAGGTTTTGGCGAGCAGTGGCATGCCTTGTTGAGCGAACTCCTGGGGGACCGAACCGCACCGCCCCCCGTCCAGACCCCTGTCCAAATCGCCGAAATTCCCAGTGTCAGCGACGGCCCCGCCGCCATGCCTGCAAGCGCCTGCAAAACCGTTCACTTCGTGCACGGCGGCTCGGCCTACCTGCCTGAGCTTGCGGCCTACCGGCAAGAACTCACGCGCCGTGGGCACGAGGTCCATGTCCACACCGATCCGGCCAGCGTGCCGGGCAACGCCGATGTGGTTTGGTGGATCTGCGGCCGCGTCAGCCG
>CANBTZ010000198.1 GCA_947372495.1 Comamonadaceae bacterium
GTGATGAACCTCAACGTGCGTGGCTATTTCATCCTCTCGCAGGAAGTGGCCAAGCGCTGCATGATCCCGCGTGGCAAGGGCCGCATCTTGAACGTGGCCTCCATTGCCGGGCTGGCAGGCAACCCCTCCGAGATGAAGACCATCGCCTACAACACGTCCAAAGGCGCGGTCGTCAATTTCACCCGCGCCCTGGCGGGCGAGTGGGGCGAGCACGGCATCACCGTGAACGCCATTTGCCCGGGGTTTTTCCCCAGCAAAATGACCTATGGCCTGCTCGAAAAACTGGGTGCCGAGAAGATAGCTGCGGGCGCACCGCTGCGCCGCTTGGGCGACGACGAAGACCTCAAGGGTTTGGCCCTGTTGTTTGCTTCGGATGCAGGCAAACACATCACTGGCCAATGGATGGCGGTCGACGGTGGCGTGAGCGCCATCATCGGCGGTTGAGTCTGTCTTGAGTCTGGACATGAGCATCCCTTTTGGCGCACACATCCCTTTTGTGGAGCACTTGGGCTTCACGCTGGAGAAGTTCGAAGGCGGCGAGTCCGAATTGCATTTCGCACCACGCCCCGAACACCTCAATTCGTTTGACGTCACCCACGGCGGCGCGGTCATGACCTTTCTGGACGTGATCATGGCCACGGCCGCCCGCAGCATTGATCCCCAGATGGGCGTGGTCACCATCGAAATGAAGACCAGTTTCATGCGACCAGCCAAAGTGCCTGCGGGGCAAAAGCTGGTGGGCAAAGGCCAACTGCAGCACCGTACGCGCAGCATGGCCTTCACCGAAGGCCGCATCTACGACAGCGAAGGCCAGTTATGCGCCACCGCCACAGGCACCTTCAAATACGTGGCAAGGCGTGACACCCCAAGCCCGTCCACCGATTAACCGCGATTTATCTTTCGAACCAATACTCACACGGAGACCGCCCCATGACCATCAATCACCAAATCCTGCTCGACAACCGCCCCCAAGGCGAAGCCACTGTGGCCAACTTCAAGTTGGTTGAAGCCCCCATTCCGGCCTTGCAAGATGGCCAAGTGCTGGTCAAGCACCACTTCATGAGCCTGGACCCTTACATGCGCGGCCGCATGAACGAGAGCAAAAGCTACGCCGTGCCCCAGCCCCTGGGCCAAGTCATGATCGGCGGCACTGTGGGCGAAGTGGTGGACAGCCAGCACCCCAAGTTCCAAGTCGGTGACCAGGTGGTCGGCATGGGCGGCTGGCAAGAGTACAGCGTGGTCGACGCCAATGTTTTGGGCGCACTGCGTAAGGTCGACACCACCCATGTGCCCTTGTCGCACTACCTGGGCGCCGTCGGCATGCCCGGCGTGACCGCTTGGTATGGCCTGGTCAAGATCATCAACCCCAAGGCAGGTGAGACTGTCACCGTGAGCGCCGCCAGCGGCGCGGTGGGCAGTGCTTATGGCGCATTGGCCAAGGCCCGTGGCTGCCGCGTGGTGGGCATAGCGGGCGGCAAAGACAAGTGCGACTACGTCGTCAATGAATTGGGCTTTGACGCCTGCATCGACTACAAAGAGCACAAAGACTACATGAGCTTGTCCAAGGCCCTGCGCGAAGCCTGCCCCAACGGCATCGACGGCCACTTTGAAAACGTGGGTGGCATGGTGCTCGACGCGGTGATGCTGCGCGCCAACGCTTTTGCCCGCATTGCGGTGTGCGGGATGATTGCCGGCTACGACGGCGCACCACTGCCCATGAGCAACCCAGCGCTGATCTTGGTGAACCGCATGAAGATCGAAGGTTTCATCGTCAGCGAGCACATGGAAGTCTGGCCTGAGGCTTTGAACGAACTGGGCACATTGATCGGCACCGGCAAGCTGCGCCCCCGCGAATCCGTGGCCCAAGGCTTGGCGGCTGCACCTGAGGCCTTCCTCGGTTTGCTCAAAGGCAAGAACTTCGGCAAGCAGCTGGTCAAGCTGATCTGAGGCCAAGCCCCATGTCCGATCTGATCCTTCACCACTACCCAACCTCGCCGTTTGCCGAGAAGGTGCGGCTGATTCTGGGCCACAAGCAACTGGCCTGGAAGAGCGTGTTCATCCCGATGATCATGCCCAAACCGGATCTGACTGCGCTCACGGGCGGTTACCGCAAAACGCCGGTGTTGCAGATTGGCGCGGACATTTACTGTGACACCGCCTTGATTTGCGACGTGCTGGAGCCATTGGCACCCACGCCCACGCTCTACCCAGACGCTGTCAATGGCGCAGCCCGCATCGTGACGCAGTGGGCCGACACGGCCTTGTTCACCGCGGCCATGGCCTACAACTTCCAGCCTGCGGGCGTGGCGCAGGTCTTTGCGGGCGCACCCGCCGAAGGCGTGCAGGCCTTTGTGGCCGACCGCACCGCCATGCGCAGTGGCGCGGCGCGCATGTCGTCCACCGACGCTGCCGCCACCTACAAAAGCTACCTGCGGCGCATCGCCAACATGCTGCACGGCCAAGACTTTGTGTTGGGCGCGCAGCCCTGCGTGGCCGACTTTGCGGTCTACCACCCGCTGTGGTTCACCCAAGAACGCACGCCAGCCTTGGCGGGCATTCTGGACGCCACGCCCGAAGTCAAAAGCTGGATGGCCCGCATGAAGGCCATCGGTCACGGCACACCCGGCAAATGCAACGCCGAAGAAGCCTTGCAAGTGGCCCACAGTTCAACGCCCGTTTCTGTGCAGGGCGAGGTCTTCCAGGACGAACACGGCATCGCGCTGGGCAGCCAGGTGGTGATCGCCGCCGACAACTTTGGCCTGGAGCCCACCGAAGGCGAACTGGTGGCCGCCACCCGCACCCGCTATACGCTGCGCCGCACAGATGAACGTGCAGGCACCGTCCATGTCCATTTCCCGCGTGTCGGGTTCACACTCAAAAAGGTTTCTCCATGATCAACAACTTCCAAGGCAAAACTGCCGTCTTGACTGGCGCAGGCTCAGGCTTCGGTCTGGAATGCGCCCGCATCGGCGCCAAGCTGGGCATGAACCTCGTGCTGGTCGATGTGCAGCAAGACGCGCTCGACAAAGCCGCTGCCGAAATGACCGCCCAAGGCGCGCAGGTGCTGGCCCGCAAGGTGGATGTGTCTAACGCCCAGGCCATGGAGCAATTGGCCGCTGACGTCAAAGCCCGTTTTGGCGCGCCGCATTTCGTGTTCAACAACGCGGGCGTGGGGGCAGGGGGCTTGGTTTGGGAAAACTCGGTCGCCGACTGGGAGTGGGTGTTGGGCGTCAACCTCTGGGGCGTGGTGCACGGCGTGCGCTTGTTCACCCCCATGATGCTCGAAGCCGCCAAGGCCGATCCGGCATACCAAGGCCACATCGTCAACACCGCCAGCATGGCCGGACTGCTGACGCCACCCAACATGGGCATCTACAACGTGAGCAAACACGCGGTCGTGTCGCTGACCGAAACGCTTTACCAAGACCTGCATTTGGTGTCTGACCAGATCAGCGCGAGCGTGCTGTGCCCTTACTTTGTGCCCACAGGCATCAGCCAGAGCCACCGCAACCGCCCAACCGACTTGGCGGCAGACAAGCCCACCGCCAGCCAATTGATCGGCCAAGCGCAGAGCGACAAAGCCGTGGGCAGCGGCAAAGTATCGGCCGCCGATGTGGCGCAAAAAGTGTTTGATGCGGTCGCCAGTGACCAGTTCTACATTTACAGCCACCCCCAAGCGCTGGGCAACGTGCAAAGCCGCATGGAAGCGATTGTTCAGGGCATCAACCCGCCCGACCCGTTTGCGGCGCGCCCTGAAGTGGGTGAGGGTTTGCGCAAGGCCTTGCGCGAGGCCAACGCTTAAACAGGCAAGTTTTTGGGGGAGTCAGCGGTGAAACCGCCCCTCAAAGCAGTGCCGGACCTCATGCCCCAGGGCCACATGCGTGGGCTTGGGGCCTGTGACCACCACACACTCTTGCTTGGGCACGTCCCAAACGGCGCAGGCCAGGGGCGGGGTGATGTAGGCCTGCTCCTTGCCCATCTGAATGGCTTTGGCACAGACTTGGGCCACGTCTTCACGCACTTCCCAGCGGATGCGCACCTCGTTCATGAGGCGTTTTTCGACCGGCAGGGGTTTGAAAGGCTCGTACTCATGCGCAGGCAGATTGCCCGGCAGGGTCTGGCAACCGGCCAGCAAACCGAACACAAGCGACAGCACCAGCCATGCGGCTTTGCGTTGGTGTTGGATTGAACTCATTGACACGCTCCCTCGAAACTACTTTTAATGTCAAAACTGTTTATTTATGGTTATTTTACAGTTTTAACGTCTGCAAATGGTAGTTTTACCGATTGAATACGAGAAAAATTGTATTTTTGTCAATTTGACAACACCAGCACACGCCCCATCAGGCGCATCAGCGGCCCTGAGCCTTGTGGCAAACTCGCCCGCTTGCGTGAAAGAAATCCCCCTCCATGTCGAAAATCCTGGCCCAACTGGCCGCTGAAATCCGTATCCGACCTGACCAGGTCAAAACCGCTGTTGAACTGCTGGACGGTGGTGCCACCGTCCCCTTCATCGCCCGTTACCGCAAAGAAGTGACCGACGGGCTGGACGACATCCAGCTGCGTGAACTCGAATCCCGCTTGGGCTACCTGCGCGAACTCGAAGACCGCCGCACTGCGGTCATCAAGAGCATCCAGGAGCAGGGCAAGATGACGCCCGAGTTGCTGGCCGCCATCGACGCGGCCCCCACCAAGCAGGAACTGGAAGACCTGTATTTGCCCTTTAAACCCAAGCGCCGCACCAAGGGCATGATTGCCCGCGAGGCTGGGTTGGAGCCGCTGGCCGACAAGCTGTTTGCCGACCCCACGCTGGACCCGCACGCCGAGGCTGCTGCCTTTGTGCTTGCCGCAGGCGCGATTGAAGGCGCCGACTTCACCACCACCGCCGCTGTGCTGGATGGCGTGCGCGATTTGCTCAGCGAACGCTGGGCCGAAGACGCGTCGCTGGTGCAAGCCCTGCGCGAATGGCTGTGGAACGAAGGCCTGTTCAAAAGCAAACTGGCCGACGGCAAGGACGAGAACAACGCCGACGTGGCCAAGTTCCGCGACTACTTTGACTACGACGAGCCGATTGGCCGCGTGCCTTCGCACCGTGCTTTGGCCGTGTTCCGTGGCCGTGCGCTGGAAATGCTGGACGCCAAATTGGTCTTGCC
>CANBTZ010000199.1 GCA_947372495.1 Comamonadaceae bacterium
GGCACGCACTACCCGATTGCTCTGGAAGGCGCGCTCAAGCTCAAAGAAATCACCTACATCCATGCCGAGGCTTATGCTGCAGGTGAACTCAAGCACGGCCCACTGGCCCTGGTGACCAGCGCCATGCCTGTGGTGACCGTGGCGCCCAATGACCAGTTGCTGGAAAAACTCAAGAGCAATATGCAAGAAGTCCGCGCCCGCGGCGGCGTGCTCTATGTGCTGGCCGACGGCGACACCAAGATCGAAAGCAGCGAAGGCGTGAATGTCATCCGCATGCCCGAGCACTATGGTGTGTTGTCACCGATCTTGCATGTCGTGCCCTTGCAGTTGCTGAGCTATCACACGGCATGTGCGCGGGGGACGGATGTGGACAAGCCTAGGAATTTGGCCAAGTCGGTGACTGTCGAATAATTCCGCTCGTTCGGCTCATGCCGCTATGGAAGGCGCACCCATGAAAAAACGCTTCATGATTTTTGTCATTGACGACTCCACAGGATCGGCCACTGCCGAAGAGATGCAGACCATTGATCGCTTCAACGATGGACTGAGAAATGCCGGGCAGTGGATTTTTGCAGGCGGGCTTTCATCGCCTGCCCACGGCAATGTCATTGATAACCGACAGGACGCCCATCTTTCGACTGGCAAACCCTTGTTTGATGCCCAAGAAAATTACAGCGGCTTTTGGCTCATCGAGGCTGAAACCTCAGAGGTGGCCAGCCAGCTGGCATTTGAAGCTTCGAAAGCCTGCAATCGCAAGGTGGAACTGCGGCCCTTGCTATGCTAAATTGTGTCTTAAACGGCGCATTCACCCATGCGGGGCACTCGCAAATATGTGCCGTAACCGCCAAGCACTTGATGTTGAATAAGACATTGGCATGATCATCATCGAAACACGAGTAGCCCAACTGCTGTGGGGTCAAGAAATTCTGGCTGCTCAAGAGACAGTGCTCACTCCAGAGTTGATGGCGGAAATTGAACAGGACCGTGCGCTGGCAATACAAGGCCGGCTGGCGCGTGAACAAGAAAAACGGGCCAAGCAAGCCCCGCTGACCCCTAAAGAAAAGCGGGCTGCGCAAGATGAACTCGCCAAAACCATTGGGCGATGGGAAGAGTTGATGACCAACTGCGAACGCCCAAGCTACGGCTACCAGTGGTCAGACTACGCTCAAGACGGGTGGGATGAATTCTTGTTTGGCTGTCCTTGGCCTGCTGGGTTGCGTGACCGCCTTGCGCACATGCTGCTCAATTACCAAACCCACAGCACGGTCAGCCCAGAATGGCTTGACCGCATCGAGGCCACCGACCAGCGGTTTCGCAACCTCTCGATGCAGACCTCTTTGTCGAAAGAAGAAATGTTTGAGCTAAGCTCGACCGATCTGCCGCTGGACCCAGATACGCAGTGGTACTACTACTGGCAAGCAAAAGACTATCCCGACATTCTGAAAAACATCTCTTGGGCGCAATGGTTTTTCAACCACCACGACCCCTATGAATTTCCATTTCTGGAACCAGAGCAAACGCGAAGCGTTAACCCTGAATATGTGCGCTTCTCATGGAGCGGCTGGAAAGCTGGAAAGTACGCCCAACACGCTGTGGACTGGGACGAAGTGTTCGGCCATCACCTAAGGTGTCAAGCGGTGACAGAAATGGATATTCCTTGGTGGCAGAGAATTCAAGCAGCCAGCCAATATAAAGACTGGGAAAGTGAATTGAAGCGTCACCCATTCAAAGGGCCTGCCGGGGTGCTTTGCAACGATTGGGCGGGGCCTGTGGTCAGCATTTTTGACTTGGCACGCCGAGTTCAAGAGTGCGGAATGAGATTTCGGCCCGACTTTGGTGCCCCAATCACTGATGCCAGTGACACCTACCCAGTGGGTTCAAAAGTGCTGCACATTCAACACGGATTTGGCACCGTAGTGGAAGTCAATGAAGAGCACGACACCATTGATGTGGAGTTGAAGAAGAATGTCCTCGTCACCTACGACATGGAGTGGGTGCGATCGCGTAGAACATTGGTGGTTTTGGAACTTAAGGAAAACGCATCTTGAAAGGCATCCTGTTAGACTTTTTTTCAACACGTCCGTAGGCCCTGCCAGGCTCACATAGCGAGGCGTGCAAACGGGGCCGTGGCAGTGTCCCCGTTTCATTTCTGCCAAAAGATGCGAGGCTACAATGGCAATTGTGCGGGTAACCTACCGCCGTGGGGTCTTGTCCTCGCACACATGGCCCGGGCTGATCGGCGGATCAACCGGGCTTTTCTTTGTATGGCTCCCGGCTCAGCGGGCCAAAGCGGCAGCAGGGCCTTGAGGGCTTGCAGGTTGTCGCCCTGAATGAGCAGGTTGTTCCGCGCAGCAGCGGCATCGCCAAAAATACCATGGGCGTTGGGTCCCGCAGTGTGTGGACGCAGCACATGGGTAGCGGTTTTGTTAGCGCTAGAGAAAGCGGCTTGGCGGTCAAGCCAGTCGAGACTGGGCATGAGTAAGGTTTCGCTTGTGATATTCGGCGTAGGGTTTAAGGTTTATTGAGCATCTTCAAACAGAATGCCTTGTGGCACTGCGGGTGGCCAAGTGCGCGCAGCCAAACGTGCTTCATACCATCGGTGCATGGCTGCGTCTTCCACCGCGTATTCGCCTCGGGCCGATTTCCAGACCAGTGCTGGCATCCGTTGGCGCAGGGATTCAAGGGCTCGTTGCGCTTGGGTTGCACTGACGGGATGGCCAGTTTTATCCCTGTAGAACCGCAGTGCTTCTGCATCGTAAGGACGGTAGCTGGGTCCTTGTTCCAGCATGCGCCACAGCACAGCTTGTTCGATCGGTTTGAGGCCCAAGTATTCGGACTCCATTTGAGCTTCATCCTGGATTTGCTGTTGCTGCGCAGCTTCGTGTAACGCGGTTTCGAAGCGTCCGCTCATCATGGCCAAGGGGCTGAGTACTTGGCCCAGCGCAGCCATGAAAAATTGCGGGCGATAGCCAAACACCTCAAATGCTTGTTGTAACTGACCTTGGTCCACCGGCTTGAGTTCGGATCGTTGATCTTCAATCAGGTGAGACACATAGGCGATGAAGTCTGGACCCAAGGGGGGCATGCGTTGGATTTGTGAGCCATAAAACGGAGCGCCTGCGGTGTTGACCAGGCGCAGCAGTTTGTCGCGGTCCGAGCCCGACATGACCAGCATCAAGTTGACTTCGCCGGGGCGGTTGAGTTGGTCGCGGGCTGATTTGAGCGCGGTCATGGCGGCTTCACCCGCTTCACTGATCAGGGCGTGCTGTGCTTCGTCAATGATGAGCGCAACGGGTTTGCCTGCGGTCTCGTTCAAGCTGCGCAGCGCATCGACCAAGGTCAGCCCGTCCACTTGCCCGATGCGGCTGGTGTCGATTTCCAGGGTGCCAGCCACTTTGACTTTGTCCAGACCTGCTTTTTTGGCAGTGCGTGCGACGATGCCCAGATGTGGCTGCAAGGCGCGGGCAATGGCTTCGGCAATCAGGATGCCTGGGTCGCGCCGGGCATCTGCCCACAGATCCACATAAACTACAACGATGCCACTGGCCTCAAGCGCAGGCCGCAAGTCGCCTTGCAAAAAGGTGGATTTGCCGGTGCGCCGGGGTGCGGCCAAAAACAGACCGTTGTGCGCATCGCCCAACAGGGCCTTGCCCTGTAATGCGATGGCCAGCTCTTGCGCCAGGCTTGTTCTTGGAAAAGCAATCATGGCAATTTCCTTTTTTATCTTAATGTCGATAATTTATCACGTATACGATAAATTAGGATAATTGGCGCTCAGAGCCGACCTGCGCTACGTGCACCCCCGCACGCCGCCCACCGTTCCACTTCCCGCCCAGCGCCCGCTCGATCTGCGCCGCCAGTTGCAGCAGCAGGCCGTCGTTGGCTTGGGCGGCTTGGGCTTGGATGCCCAGAGGCAGGCCGTTGTCTTGCGTGGCCATGGGCAGTGAGATGCCGGGGATGCCGCACAGGTTGGACAGCGGGGTGTAGGCGAAGTTTTGCCAGAGGTTTTCAAACCAGTCGTACACCGAGGGGTTGTCGCTGATCGTCAGGTATTCGGTGGTGCCCAGCTTGGGTGTGGGCAGCGCGGTGATGGGGGTGAGGATGATGTCCCAGTTTTCGAAGAACTCGCCAAAGCCACGCGACGTGGTGTTGAACACGGCCTGCATGCGGGCGCGTTCGGCGTAGCTGGTTTTGAGGCCCTCTTCCCAGATCTTGATGTTGATCGGCTCCACCAAATCAGAAGGTGGGCGCTCTAGCCCCAGGGGCTTGATCAGGTTGGTGATGGTCTGCGCAAAGTTGCTGATGTAGCAGGTGGTCTGCGCCGCAAAGGCGGCTTCCAAGTCCACTTGGGGCAGTGCCCATTCGACGTGGTGGCCCAGACTCTCCAGAAAGCGTCCAGCTTTTTCGAGCTCGGCCACAAAGTGCGGCACGGCCCGGTAGTGGCCCCACTCGTGCGACAAGGCGATGCGCAGGCAGCCTGGGTCGCGTTGAATGAGCTGGCTGTAGGGCTCGGGCGCAGACCAATAGGGCATGAACTCGCCCGGTGCGCCGCCACGGCAATGGTCCACAAACGCGGCGGTGTCGCGCACGGTGCGGCTGTGGCAGCCTTGGGTGGACACCAGGCCCGTGAGGTCTGAGGCGGCGGGCGCGATCGAGAACACACCACGCGAGGCCTTGAGGCCGATGTTGCCGTTGAAGCCCGCCGGGATGCGGATCGAGCCACCGCCATCGGTGGCGTGCGACAGGGGCAGCACGCCCGCTGCCAAAGCCGCAGCGGTGCCTGCCGACGAGCCACAGGTGGTGTATGCCAGATCCCAAGGATTGCGCGTCACGTAAACCGCCGGGTTTTCTGCCGAGCTGCACACACCAAACTCGGGCGTGGTGGTGCGGCCGATCACGTTGAGTCCGGCTTGTTTGATGCGGCCCGCCAAGTAGCTGTCGGCGCTGGCGCGGTTGCCACGCATCAAGAGCGAGCCCATTTCCTGCAAGCGGCCCTTCAGCGTCGGGCCCAGGTCTTTCATCAGGTAGGGCACGCCCGCAAACGGCCCATCAGGATTCATGCCGTCGCCAGTGGGGTTGCTCACCAGGTCGTCAAACACTTCGACCACGGCGCTGAGCGTGGGGTTGACTTTGGCAATGG
>CANBTZ010000200.1 GCA_947372495.1 Comamonadaceae bacterium
CTGTGCTGCGTGCTGAGCGTCAAAGTGCCTGAGCCCAAGTTCTCGAGCCAGACCAAAGACAAGCTGGTGTCCAGCGAAGTGCGCGCCCCGGTGGAAGACATCGTGGCCAAAGCGCTGACCGACTACCTCGAAGAGCGCCCCAACGACGCCAAGAGCATCTGCGGCAAGATCGTCGAAGCCGCTCGTGCCCGTGAAGCGGCCCGCAAGGCCCGCGAAATGACGCGCCGCAAAGGCGTGCTCGACGGCATGGGCCTGCCCGGCAAACTGGCCGACTGCCAAGAAAAAGACCCGGCCCTGTGTGAAATCTACATCGTCGAGGGTGACTCCGCTGGCGGCTCGGCCAAGCAAGGCCGCGACCGCAAATTCCAGGCTATCTTGCCCCTGCGCGGCAAGATCTTGAACGTCGAAAAAGCCCGCTACGAAAAGCTGTTGACCAGCAACGAAATCATCACGCTCATCACTGCTTTGGGCACCGGCATTGGCAAAGCCAGCGCTGAAAGCGGCAAGAGCAGCACCGACGACTTCAACCCTGAAAAGCTGCGCTACCACCGCATCATCATCATGACCGACGCCGACGTTGACGGCGCCCACATCCGCACGCTGCTGCTGACCTTCTTCTACCGCCAGATGCCTGATCTGGTCGAACGCGGCCACATCTACATTGCCCAGCCGCCGCTCTACAAAGTCAAGGCCGGCAAAGAAGAGCTGTACCTCAAAGACGGTCCGGCACTCGACGGCTTTTTGCTGCGCATCGCGCTCAAAGACGCCAGCATCAGCACAGGCGGCGCAGCGCCGCAAGTGCTGAGCGGTGAAACGCTCGAAGCGCTGGCGCGCAAACACCAGGTCGCCGAAGGCGTGATTGCCCGCCTGTCCAACTTCATGGACGCTGAAGCCCTGCGCGCGATCGCTGACAGCGTGTCGCTCAACCTCGACACTCTGGAGCAAGCCGCCGAATGCGCGCCTGCGCTGCAAGCCAAGCTGCGCGAACTCAACACCACGGGCATCCCTGCCGAAGTGACTGCCGAGTTTGACGTGCGCACCGACAAGCCCCTGCTGCGCATCAGCCGCCGCCACCACGGCAACATCAAGAGCAGCGTGCTCACGCAAGACTTTGTGCACGGCGCCGACTACGCGGCCCTGGCCGAAGCGGCCGAGACCTTC
The DNA here is from genome assembly GCA_947372495.1 of Comamonadaceae bacterium. Taxonomy (GTDB): domain Bacteria; phylum Pseudomonadota; class Gammaproteobacteria; order Burkholderiales; family Burkholderiaceae_C; genus Limnohabitans_A. The sequence goes on from CANBTZ010000200.1 coordinate 1,162, forward strand.
CGTGGCCTGCTGGGCGACGGCGCCAAAGCCATGCGCGGCGAAGGCGACAAACAAAAAGAAGAAAAAGTGGGCGACTTCCGCCAGGCCATGCACTGGCTCATCAGCGAAGCCGAACGCACCACCAGCCGCCAGCGCTACAAGGGTCTTGGCGAAATGAACCCCGCCCAACTGTGGGAAACCACCATGGACCCCACCGTGCGCCGCTTGCTGCGCGTGCAGATCGACGACGCCATCGAAGCCGACCGCGTGTTCACCATGCTCATGGGCGACGACGTCGAGCCACGCCGCGAATTCATCGAGACCAACGCGTTGCGGGCGGGGAACATTGACGTTTGAGTTGGAGAGCTAACTCAGCATGACTCCCCAAGGTACCCAATATGCCCTGTTTGAGTCGGCTGAGTCCATGCCTGTTGAACAGCAGGCACCCACAGGCTCTGTCGCAGACGCTAGTCGATTCAGCGACTATGTTGTCTATGTGGATGAAAGCGGCGACCACTCATTGGCGCACCTTGACCCTGACTATCCGGTGTTCGTGCTTGCCTTGTGCGTGTTTCACAAACGGCATTACGTCGAGAAAATCATCCCGGCGGTCGAGAAGCTGAAGTTCAACTATTTTGGTCATGACAGCGTGGTGCTGCATGAACATGAGATTCGCAAGCAAAAAGGCGAATTTGCTTTTCTCAGCCACAAACCCACGCGCACCGAATTCATGGATCGACTGTCTTCAATCATGGAGGCGAGCAACTTCATATTGATGGCTTGCGTGGTCGACAAAGCCCGTCTTGGACGCAATGAAGGCACAGGATCCAACCCGTATCACATCGCTCTTGGCATCTGTCTTGAAGTGCTTAGAGAGTTTTTGGCAGAAAAAGGGCAGGACCAACTTCAGACGCATGTGGTAGTGGAGTGCCGTGGCAAGAAGGAAGACGCCGAATTGGAGCTGGAATTCAGACGCATCTGCGACGGCGAAAACTCGGGCAACCTACAGCTGCCATTCAACGTCATCTTTGCAGACAAGAAAACCAACTTGACTGGCCTGCAACTGGCCGACTTGGTTGCCCGGCCTGTCGGGCTGAATTACATAAGGCCCGGACAGGTGAACCAAGCCTTTGAGCTACTTAAGAAAAAATTCTTCTGCGATGGCGGACGGGGGCTAGTTGGGCAAGGCTACGAAAACGTAGGGTTGAAGATTTACCCTGCGCAGAAAGCGAAAAGCCCCGATGAACCCACCGAGGCTGTAGCGCCGACCGGGAACCCCCAATCCACTTGAAGGCGAGTTTATATCAAAAACGAGCTGCTTGAAAAAGGGGCTTTTGCTGTCCCCGATTGAATCTTAAGGACCAGTCGAGCCGGGGTTCAGATCTGGTCTTCAACGTAACCCCGATCAATGACATCTTGGCAATTTATGGCTCTTGGGCCAAGATAAATTTTCCTATGCCGCCTAGCTGTGCGTGCAGATCAACGATGTTATCGAAGCCGCCCACGTGTTCACCATGCTCATGGGTGACGAAGTCGGGCCACGCCGCCACTTTATTGAGAGCAATGCGTTGCGGGCTGGGAACATCGATATTTGAGTGTGTACGGTGCCTATTCGCATGCGGCTTATGACCAGACTTTGAGCTTGTGTTCTGGTCTGACGGTTCAAACATTTCAGACTTCTGTGTCCTGTAACAATAAGAGCACAAAAATAAACACTTTTCAATTCACAACCCAGGAGCCTTTATGAAATCTCGCGCCGCCGTCGCCTTTGAAGCTGGCCAACCTTTGCAGATCGTCGAGATCGACGTCGCGCCACCGCGCAAGGGCGAGGTGCTGGTCAAGATCACGCACACCGGCATCTGCCACACCGACGCCTTCACGCTCTCGGGCGAAGACCCCGAAGGTCTGTTTCCGGTCGTGCTGGGCCATGAGGGCGCGGGCATTGTGGTCGAGGTGGGCGAAGGCGTCACCAGCGTCCAGCCCGGCGACCACGTCATTCCGCTCTACACCGCCGAGTGCGGCGAGTGCTTGTTTTGCAAGTCGGGCAAAACCAACCTGTGCGTGGCCGTGCGCGCCACGCAGGGCAAGGGCGTCATGCCCGACGGCACCACGCGCTTTTCTTACCAAGGCCAGCCGCTGTACCACTACATGGGCTGCTCCACCTTCAGCGAATATACGGTCGTCGCCGAAGTCTCGCTGGCCAAAATCCGGCCCGACGCCAACCCCGAGCAAGTCTGCCTGCTGGGCTGCGGCGTGACCACCGGGCTGGGCGCGGTCAAAAACACGGCCAAAGTGCAAGAAGGTGACACAGTCGCCGTGTTTGGCTTGGGCGGCATTGGCCTGGCCGTGGTGCAAGGCGCCAAGCTGGCCAAAGCCGGGCGCATCATCGCCATCGACACCAACCCCAGCAAGTTCGATCTGGCGCGCACCTTTGGCGCGACCGACTGCGTCAACCCCAAAGACCACGACAAGCCCATTCAGCAAGTCATCGTCGAGATGACCGGCTGGGGTGTGGACCACAGCTTTGAATGCATCGGCAACACCAACGTCATGCGCGCCGCGCTGGAGTGTGCGCACCGTGGCTGGGGCCAGTCGGTCATCATCGGCGTGGCCGGTGCGGGCCAAGAAATCTCCACCCGCCCCTTCCAGCTGGTCACCGGTCGACGCTGGCTGGGCACCGCCTTTGGCGGCGTCAAAGGCCGCAGCGAACTGCCCGGCATGGTGGACGACGCCATGGCCGGACGCATCGCGCTGGCGCCGTTTGTCACCCACACCATGGGGCTGAGCGGCATCAACCACGCCTTCGACTTGATGCACAACGGCGAGTCCATCCGCTCGGTGGTGCACTTTGAAGGCGGCGAATGAAACGCATCGAACAACACGCCAGCTTTGGCGGTCGGCAAGAGGTCTGGGCACATGCGTCCAGCACGCTGGGTTGCGAAATGCGCGTGGCGGTGTTCTTGCCCGAGCCCGCGCTGCGCGGCGTCAAGTGCCCGGTGCTGTACTGGCTATCGGGCCTGACCTGCACCGAACAAAACTTCATCACCAAAGCCGGTGCACAGGCCCACGCGGCGCGGCATGGCGTGATCGTGGTGGCACCCGACACCAGCCCACGCGGCGAAGCCGTGGCCAACGACGCGGCCTACGACCTGGGCCATGGCGCGGGCTTTTACGTCAACGCCACGCAAGCCCCTTGGGCCGAGCACTACCGCATGCAGGACTATGTGGCCAACGAGTTGCCCACCTTGATCGAGCAGCACTTTGCTGCGAGTGACGCACGCGGCATCTTTGGCCATTCGATGGGCGGGCACGGCGCACTCATCACGGCGCTGCGCCACCCGGGCCGCTACCGCAGCGTGTCGGCGTTTGCACCCATCACCGCGCCATCGCAAGTGCCCTGGGGCCAAAAGGCCTTGGGCGCGTACCTGGGCGCAGACCCACAGGCTTGGCGTGCATGGGATGCCGCAGAATTGGTGGCCACTGCGCGCCAGGAAAAGCTGCACCTGCTGGTGGACCAGGGCGATGCCGACGAGTTTTTGGCGCAACTGTGCCCCGAACGGTTGCAAGCGGCCTGCGAGGCGGCGGGCCACCCGCTGACCCTGCGCATGCAGCCGGGGTATGACCACAGTTATTACTTCATCGCCACGTTCTTGGGCGATCACTTTGATCACCACGCCCAATATCTGTAGTCCTTCAGGGTGGTCATGATGCGGTTGCTTCCGCTCATCGCATCATGTTTTTTGTGGGAGTGGCGCCCCTCGCCGCGATCGAGCCTCGCAGACCACCACCCATCGCCCCGAGGGCGGCGCTCCCACAGGGATCACTGTGCCCAAGCAGCACACGCCGAAAAGCCACCGACGGAATACCTGTGAACAAAATTCAAGCTTCAGAGTGCCGGATTACCAACAGCATTGCCAACTCCCCCTCATTGGACAGCGCACAATGCTCCGGCGGGCATCAACAAGTCATTTTTGAGGCTTAG
>CANBTZ010000201.1 GCA_947372495.1 Comamonadaceae bacterium
GCGCGTCACTCAGCCACCCATAAGGTTTGTAGACCTGGCGCAAAAAGGCTTCGAGTTCAGTCACCGTGGCAAAGGCCGGGGGCGTGCCCGCATAGGCCTTGATGCGGTCGATGGCCGTTTGCGCCAGTTCGGGCGCGTTGTCGTTGAGCGTGAGGCTCAAGATGCGGTGCTTCAATGTCGGCTCGACCAAACCCGCCGCGCACAGCGTGCCGATCGCGCCGCCCATGGACGTGCCCACCCAATGCACAGCACGCAGCTGCAGGCCGTCCATCAGCTCGCGGGCGATGCGCGCATAAAAGGCCAGGCAATACTCCTGCTCAGGGGCACTGCTCCATTGCGACAGGCCACGGCCCACCGTGTCGGGGCAGATGACCCGGTAGCCCTGTGCGCTCAGGTGCGCGGCCAACTCGTCCATGTCGCGTCCAGTGCGGGCCAGCCCGTGCCAGGCGATCACCGTGCCTTTGTCGGCCTTGCCCCAGTCGGTGTAATGGATTTCAAGCCCTGCACAGGTGATGTAGTTCGATGTGAAAGTCATGTCCACCTCAAGCCTGTTTCGTCGAAGCCATTGCCCGCAGCACGGCGCGTGTGCGCAAGCGCCCCACCACCCCGGTCGGGAAGTAATAGACCGACAGCACAAAGAGCAGGCCCAGCCAGAGCAGCCAGCGGTCGGGCGAGAGCAGCGACGACAGCAAAGGCACGGCAGCCGTGGCATCGCTCGCCAAGCGCAGCAAGTCCTGCAAATAGCTTTGCGCCAGCAAAAACAACACCGAGCCAATGGCCGCGCCATAAATGGTGCCCATGCCGCCGATCACCACGATCAAGAGCACGTCCATCATGATTTCAAAACTCAGCGAAGTGTCCGGTCCGTTGTAGCGCAGCCAAAGCGCCAGCATGGCCCCGGCCACGCAGGCGTAAAGCGCCGACAACACGCTCGACAGCGTGCGGTACACCACCACGCGGTAACCGATAGCCTCGGCGCGGAACTCGTTTTCGCGGATGGCTTGCAACACGCGGCCAAAGGGCGAGTTGACGATGCGCAAGAGCGACAAGAGCATCCCCACAGCCAACACAAACAACAGGTAGTAGCAAAGCAATCGCCCATCCAGCGATACGCCCAGAAAGGGCTCTTCGCTGAAATCGGTGCTGGGCAAGAGCAACTCGGGCAGCTTGAAACTCAGGCCGTCTTCACCGCCCGTGAATTCAGACAGTTGCGAAGCCAGCGTTTGAAACGCCGCCGCCACGGCCAGCGTGATCATGGCAAAAAAGATCGCCCGCACACGCAACGAAAACAGACCAATGGCCAAGGAAAGCACCAGCGTGAGCGCCAGAGACAGCGCAAAGCCAGCGGCCAAAGCGCCCCAGGTCGGCCCCCAAGTGTTGGACGAGATGGCGATGCCATAGGCCCCGATGCCAAAGAACATGGTGTGGGCAAAGCTCACGATGCCAGTATAGCCCAAGAGCAGGTCAAAGCCCGCCACCAGCACCACAAAAATCAGCACCTTGGCCGCGACCGACAAGGCCTTGACACCCGGAAACAAGAACGGCGCAAAGGCCAAGCCCAGCAAGGTGAGGACCAGCAAAGCGGCCAGCAGTCGGCTACGTGGCTGGTCGTTGGAAATGAGACGGTTAAGCATGTCCGGACTTTCAACGGTTGGCCACGGGGTACACACCCTGCGGACGCCACAGCAGGATGCCCGCCATCAGCGCGATGTTGGAAAACAGCGCCAGCTTAGGCGCCAGAAAGCCGGTGTAGTTGGCCATCAAGCCCACCAGCAAGGCACCGATCAGCGCCCCACCCGTGGAGCCCAGCCCGCCGATGATGATGACGATGAAGATCAGCACGTTGACCTGCGCGCCCATTTGCGGCACCACGTTTTGCTGGTACAGGCCCCACATGACGCCGCCCAAACCGGCCAATGCACTGCCCACCACAAACACGCCCACAAACAGGCGGCGTATGCGATATCCCAACGACTCGACCATCTCACGGTCTTGCACACCCGCACGAATCAGCAAGCCGATCTTGGTGCGGCCCAGCACCCACATTTGGGCGGCGAAGACGGCCAAGCCCACGGCCACGGCCAACAGGCGGTATTTCTCGATGGCCGCATCGCCCCAAAACACCGAGCCGCGCATGGCCTCGGGCAAAGGCAAGGCGATCTGCAGCGGGCCCCAGATGACCTTGATGAGTTCCTCGCCAATGATCATGCCGCCCATGGTGATCAGGATCTGCTTGAGGTGCTGGCCATACACAGGCCGCACGATGAAACGCTCAAAGGCCAAGCCCACCGCAGCCGCGACGGCCATGGCGATCAACATGGCGGGCAACACCGCCACCATGTTGCGCCACCACTCACCCGAGCCGGTCCAGTCGCTCATGGCGCCCAGCACGCTGGTGGCCACAAAAGCACCCAGCGCGATGAACAGGCCATGGCCAAAGTTGAGCACGTCCATCAGGCCAAACACCAGCGTCAGGCCCGAGGCCATGATGAAAATGATCATGCCCATGGCCAACCCTGCCACAGTGAGCGTGAGCCAGGTCGAGCCCGAGCCGATCAAAGGCCAAGCCAACAGCGCCAACACAGGCACCAGCAGCAAAGGCCGGGTATCGATGTCTTGCAGGAATTTCATAAAGCCAGTCCCAACAAGGATTGCTGCAAGGCCGTGTCTTCGGCCAGCGCCTGCATGCGGCCTGCGTGCACCACGCGGCCGTTGTCCATCACGGCCACGGTGTCGCCCAACTGCTGGGCGAAGTGGATGTTTTGCTCCACCAGCAAGATGGTCACGCCGCTGGCCTTGAGTTGTTGAAAGGCCTCGATCATGTTCTGGATGATGGCCGGGGCCAGGCCCTTGCTGGGCTCGTCGATGATCAGCAGATCACGCGGCTCCACAATCGCCCGCGAGACGGCCAACATCTGCTTTTGCCCGCCGGACAATTTGCCCGCCGGGTGGTTCCAAAACTTCTCCACCGCCGGGAAGAGTTTGAAGATCCACTGCAAGCGCGCATCGTCCATCTGCGCCGCGTTTTGGGCGCTGCGGGCGGCCAGCAGCATGTTTTCTTTCACGGTCAGGTCCGAGAAGATGCCCATGTTTTCGGGCACATAAGCGATGTTCTTTTGCGCAATGGCGGGCGTGTTGAGTGCGGTGATGTCTTCACCGCCAAAAGTGATGCGCCCTTGCGAGGCTTGCCACAGGCCCATGATGGTGCGCAGCGTGGTGGTCTTGCCCGCGCCGTTGCGGCCCAGCAGCATGGTCAGCTCGCCATGCGGCACGACCAGATCCACCCCGTGCAGGATGTGGTACGCCCCGATGCGCGTGTGCACGCCTTCGAGGGTCAGCAAATTTGTGTTCATGTTGGCTTGGTTCATGCGGCCACCTTGGCTTTGCCGAGGTATGCCTCTTGCACGATGGGCGACGCGATCACTTCGTTCGGCTCGCCATCGGCCACCAGCTGGCCGTTGTGCAGCACGATGATGCGGTCGGCCAACTCGCGCACCACGTCCATCTTGTGCTCCACCAGCAAAATGGTTTTGGTCTTGTCTTTTTTGAGCTGGCGGATCAAATCGAGGATCACCGGTGCTTCGTCGTGGCTCATGCCTGCGGTGGGCTCGTCAAACATGTAGACCGCGGGTTCGAGCGCCATCAAGAGCGCTACTTCAAGCTTGCGCTGGTCACCATGCGGCAGACTGGCCACCGGGGCATCTTGCTGCGCGGTCATCGACACGGATTGCAAAATCTCCAAAGCACGGTTTGTCAAAGCCGAGTGGTCGCTCCAGATGCTCCACAAATTCAGGCCCCGGCGGTGTGCGCCCTCCTTCGTGGCCTGCACCGCCAAACGCACGTTCTCCAGCACCGAAAGGTTCGGAAACAGATTGGTCAGCTGAAACGCCCGGCCCAAGCCTGCGCGGGTGCGCGCCGACGCACTCAGGCTGGTCAGCTCGCGCCCGTTCAGGTGCACTGTGCCCTCGGTCACAGGCAACTGCCCCGAGATCAGGTTGAAGTAGGTGGTCTTGCCCGCCCCGTTGGGGCCGACGATGGCGGTCAGCGTGCCGGGTTCAAAGCGGCACGAGACCGCATTGACCGCCACATGACCGCCAAACCGCACAGTCAAGTTTTGGGTTTCAAGCATTCCATCCATCCATCAAAGCGTTCGGTGGGAGAGGCCCTTGTGGGAGAGGCCCTTGTGGGAGCGGCGCCCTCGCCGCGAAAAAGCGCTCGCAGTCCACAAGCCATCGCCCCGAGGGCGGGGCTCCCACACCAAGAAACCGATCAGCGCTTGTTGCGGATCGGCACGTTCATTTCTTCGGGCTTGATCTCACGGATCAGCTCAGGCACGCCCCAAGCAAAAGCCGGGTCGATCTTGATCTTGAAGTGGTACATGCTCTGCATGGCTTGGTGGTCTTCCTTGCGGAAGGTCATCTTGCCCTTGGGCGTGTCAAAGCTCATGCCTTCCATGGCGCCGATCAGCTTGTTGGCGCTGGTGTCGCCGTTGGTCTTTTTCAGTGCCGTCACCAAGGCCATGGCCGACGAGAAGCCGCCTGCGGTGAAAAAGTCGGGCGGCGTCTTGAACTGGGTGTAATGCATGGACACCATCGCATCGTTCACCGGGTTCTTCGGCATGCCGAAGTAGTAGTAAGCCGCGCCTTCCATGCCAGGGAACTGCTTGTAAGCCACCATCGCAGGCAGGATGTTGCCGCCCGTGGCGATCTCGATGCCGTAGCGCTTCAAGTCCATGTCGGCGATCTTGAAGGGGTTGCCACCGGCCCAGATGATGAAGATGATCTTGCGGCCGGGTTGACCCTTGAGCTTGTCGATCATGCGCTGCGCACCGGCGGTGAAGTCGGTGGTGGCGGGCGGCAGGTATTCTTCGTGCACCAGCTTGGATTTTTTCAGCGCTTCCTTGAAGGCCTTGACGCCGTCGCGGCCAAAAGCCGAGTCTTGGGCCATGGTGACGATGCTCACACCCTCTTTGTCCACCGCCACAGCGTTGGCGATCGCGTCCTGGCTGCTGTTGCGGCCGGTGCGGAAGATGTATTTGTTCCACTTGTCACCGGTGATGGAGTCGGCCACGGCAGGCTCCACCAGCAAAATCTTTTTGTACTCTTCGGC
>CANBTZ010000202.1 GCA_947372495.1 Comamonadaceae bacterium
TTGACCAGCCCCAGCACCAAGAAAGCGCTGAACACGATCGCGGTGTACCAGCCTCGCAGGTAAGAATACAAACCGATGCCGAAAACGATGAGCAAAAACCAGCCTCGGAAGTAAAGAAACCGCTCCAGACGAACCACCTCCAGCGGATCGGCACTCAAACTCTGGGCCAACAGGTGCGGCACCAGCAGCAAAGCCACGGCATAGCCGGCCACGAGGGTGCCCAGGTACAAGAAGCGCAAAGGCGTCCAGGCATCGGTAGGTGCCTCCGAATCCGCGCCCAGATTCGCGATCAGCGCTTCAAGCTCTGCGGCGCTGACCAAGGGGGCATTGCGGTCACTCATGGGAGGGGCGTGTCTGGTTGGGGGTTTGAGAATCTGAAATTTAGCACCCCAAGCCAAACATAACCAGCACAACCGTCAAAACTTACGATTAATTAAGATTTATACAAAAATCACCAAGGTGGCAACCACAAAAAAGGCCCACAGTCGTGAAACTGTGGGCCTGGATCTGGTGGAGATAGGTGGAGTTGAACCACCGACCTCGGGGTTATGAATCCCGCGCTCTCACCAACTGAGCTATATCTCCGGTTTGGGCTGTTGGCGAACCTCACGATCCACCCACCCTTTGTCTTGCGACAAGTCGAGCATTATAGCCCAGATTTCTCAGGGCTTTGCCGCAGCTGGAGGCTGTCAATCGATGGCGATCTTGGCCTCGCGGATCACGCGGCTCCATTTGTCGGTGTCCCGCTGGGTCCAGGCTTGCACCTCCTGCGCAGTGCCAGGGTGCAGCTCGGTGCCAGCCGCTTCGATCTTGGCCACCAGCCCAGGCTGCCGCAAAGCCTGGTTCAGCGCCTGCTGGATGCGTTGCACCAAAGGCGTCGGGGTGGCCAGTGGCGCGTACATGGCGTACCAAGTGGTGTAGTCGTAGCCCGGCAAGGTGGCCGACATCAGGGGCAGCGACTTGGTGGCGGGCGACTGGCTGGGTGCCGTTGCGGCCAGCACGCGCAGCAAGCCTTTGTCGACCAAGCCCTGCAAGGACGGGTAGCTGCTGAACAATGCGGTCACCTGTCCCGAGACCAGGTCATTCACCGACCCGGACGAGCCTTTGTAGGGCACATGCAGCACATCGGTTTTGGACAGGGACTTGAACATCTCCATGGCCAAGTGCGCGGTGCCGCCCGTGCCCGCCGAGGCAAAACTGACCTTGCCCGGGTTGGCGCGGGCGTAGTCCACCAGCTCCTGCACCGAGCGGATCGGCAGCTTGGCCGAGGTCACCAGCACATGGGGCGCGGTCGAGACCGTGGACACCGGTCGCAGCTTGGCCACCAGATCAGCACCGCCTTGCTTGCTGAGCATGGGCTGCAGCACCACATTGCCCACGGCTGCCATCAGCAAGGTGTGGCCATCGGGCTCGGCGCGGGCCACCGCACCGAGCGCAGGCACGCCCATGGCGTCGCCCATGTTCTCGACCACGACCGACTGCTTGAGCTCGGCCGTCAGCACTTGGGCCAACTCGCGCGCCACCAGATCGGCCGGGCCGCCTGCGGCGTAAGGCACGACGATGCGGATGTTCTTGCTGGGCCAGGCAGGCGCTGACTGGGCGATGGCTGTGGCGCACACCGCGAACGCGCCAAACAGAGCCCACCAGCGGTGGGTGTTTTTCAATGTCGACATGACCCGCATCAGACCACTTTCAGGCTGAGGTTGGGCAGGCCGTCGATGTGGATTTCCATCACGTCGCCACGCACCACAGGCCCAACGTTTTCAGGCGTGCCAGAGTAAATGATGTCGCCCGGGAACAGCTCAAACGCTTCGGACAGCTTGGAAATTTGCTCGGCTACCGACCAGATCATCTGGCTCAGATTGGCACTCTGCTTGACCTGCCCATTGACCTTAAGCCAGATGTTGCCTTCCTTGAAATGCCCGGTCTGCGCCACCTTGTGGATCGCACCGATGGGGGCCGACAGGTCAAAGCTCTTGCCGATTTCCCAAGGCTTTTTCTGGTCACCCATGCCGCGCTGCAGGTCGCGGCGCGTCATGTCCAAGCCCAGGGCGTAGCCGTACACGAGGTCCAGCGCTTTGTCGATGGGGATGTTGCGGCCGCCCTTGTTCAGGGCCGCCACCAGCTCGACTTCGTAGTGGTAGTTTTTGGTCAGCGGCGGGTAGGGATGATCGGCCACCACGCCGGGCTTCACGACCTGGATGGCGTCGGTGGGCTTTTGAAAGAAGAACGGCGGCTCGCGCGTCGGGTCCGAGCCCATCTCGCGGGCATGGGCGGCGTAATTGCGGCCAATGCAATAGATGCGGCGCACCGGAAACATCTCGTCGCTGCCCGCGATGGGGACGTAGGTGTCAGGCACATCGAAAGGCGTTTTGGGTTTGTTTTGTGCGATGCCGGGTGTGGCACAGCCCACCACGGCACCCGTGGTGACAAGGGCTGAGCTTTGGAAAAAATGACGACGGTCCATGAAGTTCTCCTGGTTGTTCAAATGTGTTGGCGTGACTCACGCAGCGGGCTTGAGGGCTTCGAGTGAAAAGCCGGCAATCTTTTTGTAATCGTCTGAAATTTTGCGCAACTCCTCTTGGCTAATCACATCGTCGATGTGCCTGAAGGGCTGCCCCCCGGTACGCTCATCCACCACGATGTTGATGAAGTCTGGCGGCGTGGTGCGGTTGGTCTGCACCACTTTGGCGGTGATCGGGCGGCGCACCGCCTCGTAGCGGTGCAAAGCGGGCAAGGGGTCGGCGTCGCCTTGGGCCAATTCATCGGCCAGCGTGCGCGCGTCGATGAGCGCTTGGGCAGAACCATTGGAGCCTCGCGGGTACATGGGGTGCGCGGCATCGCCCAAGAAAGTCACCCGACCGAACGTCCATTGGTCCACCGGGTCTTTGTCGACCATGGGGTACTCCAAAATCGATTCGGCTTCAGCGATCAGCTTGGGCACATCGAGCCAATCGAACTTCCAGTCCTTGAAAATTTTCAAAACGTCTTCCACACGGCCTGCGCGGTTCCAGTCGTTTTGTTTGACGCCTTCCACTTGCAATTCAGCCACCCAGTTGACAAGTTGGTGGCCTTCTTCATCGACCTGGTCGATGATGGGGTAGATGACCATTTTCCCGGTCTCGATCGAGCCAATCCGCATGTAGGTCTTGCCCGTGAGGATGGGGGCGAAGCGCGTCACGCCGCGCCAGGTGTTGATGCCGGTGAACGCCATCTGCTCCTCCGGGTAAAACAAGCGACGCACCGCCGAATTGACCCCATCGCAAGCGATCACTGCGCGGCTGCGCACAGGCGGCAGGTCACTGCCTTGTGGGTCCTTGAAGGTGAGGGTCACGTCATCATCGGTTTGCACCAAGCGGTCGAAACGGTGACCTGTGTGCACATGGTCAGCGCCCAGGCGCTCGACGGCGGCGTCGAACAAAATTTTGTGCAGCTTGCCCCGGTGCAGGCTCACCTCGGGCAGGGCGTATCCGGCATGGCGTCCGCGCAGCTCGCTGTAGATGAACTGGCCGTGCCGATTGAAAAAAGCACTCTCGTAGTTTTCAATGCCCACCGCCTCCAGCGCAGACGCCAGGCCCAGTGCCGCCAGCTCGCGCATGGCATGCGGCAGCAAGGTGATGCCCACGCCCAATTCGCGCACTTCGCCCACCGCCTCGAACACATGGCAAGGCACGCCCCGCGCATGCAAATGCAGGGCCAAGGCCAGGCCCCCAATGCCGCCACCCACGATGGCGATGTCTGCTTGTCTGTCGCTCATGGTGTCTTTCTCACTCTGCTGCAATTTGTTTGGTGCGGATGACCGTGCCCCAACGCGGAAGGTCTTTGGCCACGATGGCGTTCAGCTCTGCGGGCGTGGAGGCCACAGCGTCCATGCCCGCTTTGCTCAAGAGCTCTTTCACATCGCTTTGGCGCATGATGGCAGCGATTTCCGTGTTCAGCCGCGCCACTACGGCAGACGGGGTTTTGCTGGGCACAAAGAAAGCGTACCAAAGGTCCACATCGATGTGCTTGACGCCCACCTCGTCGAATGTCGGCACCTCGGGCGCGACAGGGTGGCGCTTGGGGCTGCCCAAGGCCAGCGCATTCAAACGGCCACTTTTGACAAAGCTCTGTGCAATGTGCACAGGCAAAAAGCCCACATTCAATTCGCCGCTGAGCAAGTCCTGCGTGTAGCCCGCCGTGCCCCGGTAAGGCACATGCAGCATGAAGGTGTTGGACTCCAGCTTGAACAGCTCCATGGCCATGTGGTGCGGCGTGCCCACTCCAGGCGAGCCAAAGGTGACCGAGCCTGGCCGGGCCCGCACTTGCTTGATCAAGTCAGCCACCGACTTGATGCCGGTTTTCGGGTTGGCCACCAGCATCAAGGAGCCATAGGCCGCCATCGACACCCCCGCGAAATCCTTGGCCGGATCGAAGCCCACGTTTTTGTACATCTGGGCGGCCATCAGCATGGTGTTGGCCGTGATCAAGACCGTGTGGCCATCGGGGGCCGATTTCGCGACCGTCTCGGCACCGATGTTGCCGCTGGCACCTGCCTGGTTTTGCACCACCACGGGCTGCCCCAATCGCTCGGCCAAGCGGGGGGCCACCGTGCGGGCGATGGTGTCCATGCCTGTGCCGGGCGTGAAGGGCACGATGATCTTGAGGGACTGGCTGGGGTAGCTGGTTTGCGCAGAAGCGCCCAAGCCGAGGGTGCCCCACAAAGCCATCGCCAAAGCGATCCATTGAGTTCGGTGAGTGATGTTCATGTGCCAGTTTCAATTGTTTTTATCAGTGTGGCGCATCTGTCCAGGCGCCGACTGCTCATTGCAGATCCAAATCCCAATTCTGCCCAACCAGGTCTTGGCCAAACGAATGGTGTTTGTCTTCGGCCACCAAACGAAAACCTGCGGTTTGGTAAATGCGCCTTGCAGCGTGCAGGATGTCGTTGGTCCAAAGGGTCAGCGTTTGGTAGCCCTGCGCCTTGGCAAATGCAATGCACTCGGCCGTGAGGCGCTGGCCAATGCCCAAGCCTCGCGCATGGGGCTCCACGTACAGCAGGCGCAGCTTGGCGATGTCGTCCGACACCTTGACCAGAAACACCGAGCCCACCACCTGGCCGTCGA
>CANBTZ010000203.1 GCA_947372495.1 Comamonadaceae bacterium
CCCTTTCTCTGTTTCTTCTTGTTGCACCAGGGCCTCGACCACGCGTTCCATCTTCATGAAGCGCGAGCCCTTGACCACGATGCTTGCGAAATTTGTCCAACGTGCGGCCATGTCGGCCTGCAGCGCCGCCATGTCGGCAAAGTGCACGCCCCGACCAAAAGCGTGATCGGCGTGCACGCTCAATTCACCCAAGGTGTAAAGCGCCTCGATGCCGCGCTCGGCGGCATAAGCGCCCACCTCGGCATGGAACTGTGGGCCTTGGTTGCCAACCTCGCCCATGTCGCCCAACACCAGCAGGCGCGGCGCGGGCAACTCAGCCAGCACATCGATGGCCGCACGCACCGAGTCCGGGTTGGCGTTGTAGGTGTCGTCCACCAAAGAGACTGCCCCGCCGCGCAGGCTGAGGGCACGCGAACGGCCCTTGACCGGCTCGAAGGCCTGCAGGCCTTGGGCCACCGCAGCCAAGGGCACACCGGCCGCCAGTGCGCAGGCTGCTGCGGCCAGCGCGTTCTTGACGTTGTGCCTTCCTGCAATGTGCAAACGCACAGGCGCTGTGCCCTGCGGGGTTTTGAGGGTGAACTGCCAAGCGCTCGACTGCCAGAGCACCACAGCGGCGCTGACCTCTGCCCCTTGCAGGGCAAAGTGGCTGACGCGCCGGGCGGCCGCCAAATTGGCCCACAACTCGGTGTAGGGCTCGTCTGCAGGGAACACCGCCACACCGTTGTCGGGCAAGGCGCTGAGCACCGCACCATTTTCTTCGGCCACGGCCTGGACCGTGCCCATGAATTCTTGGTGCTCGCGCTGCGCGTTGTTCACCAGGGCCACGGTGGGTTGGGCGATGCGCGCCAGCCAGGCGATTTCACCCGGGTGGTTCATGCCCAATTCGATCACCGCCAGCGTATGGTGTGCGCGCAAATTGAGCACCGTCAGCGGCACGCCAATGTCGTTGTTGAGGTTGCCCTCGGTCGACAGCGCCGCACGGCCCGCATGGGCACGCAAGATGCTCGCCACCATCTGGGTCACGGTGGTCTTGCCGTTGCTGCCGGTCACCGCCACCACGGGCAGCACGAACTGAGCGCGCCAGCCTGCGGCCAACTCGCCCAAGGCGATGCGGGCGTCGGGCACCACCAGGGCACTCAGGCCCGCGGCCTGGGCTGCATCCGCGCCACTCGCTTCGCACAGTACCGCCACCGCACCCTGTGCTTTGGCTGAGGCGATGAACTGGTTGCCATCGAAACGCTCGCCACGCAAGGCCACAAACAAGTCGCCCGACTGCAGGCTGCGGCTGTCGGTGTGCACACGCCGCACCGATACATCGCCAGCGCTGTGCAATTGCGCCTGGCTCAGCCAGCCCAGCGCTTGCGAAAGTTGCAGGTTCATGGGGGTGAAGCCGGTCATGCCGCCGCCCCTGTTGCACGGGCCTGGCGGACCTGCAAAGCCAACTGCAGCTGCTGCACATCCGAAAACGGGTGGCGCACGCCCTGCACATCTTGGTGGTCTTCGTGGCCTTTGCCCGCGACCAGCACCACGTCGGCGGTATCCGCCTGAGACACGGCCAAACGGATCGCTTCGGCGCGGTCGACCACGAGCTGCGTTTTGGCCTGATCGGTCAAACCCGCCGCCATCTGATCGAGGATCGCTTGCGGCGATTCCGAGCGGGGGTTGTCGCTGGTGAGGACCACATGGTCGGCCAGCCGTTCGGCGGCAGACGCCATCAGCGGGCGTTTGGCGGCATCGCGGTCACCGCCACAGCCGAGCACACACCACAGTTGTCCGCCACGCTGGCGGGCCAGCGACTGCAGGGCCGACAAAGCTTGGGTGACCGCATCGGGCGTGTGGGCGTAATCCACCAGCGCCAGCGGTCCGGACGCTTGCAGCCCCACGCCTTGCATGCGGCCAGGCACCGCACTCAGGTGCTGGCAGGCCTTAACCGCCTGCGCCAATGAGATGCCCACCGAGCGCAGCGCGCCGATCACGCCCAGCAGGTTGTCCACGTTGTAGTCGCCAATCAAGGGGGTATCCAAGCGCAGGCGCTCTGTGCCTTCGATCACCTCGAAGCTCAGGCCTTGTACGCTGGGCAGCAAGCGCGCTTGCAAGCGGGCCGCTCCAAGGCGGGAACAAGTCCAGACGTCCAAGGCGGTGGTCTTCAAAGACTGCGCCAGCACAGCGCCTTGCGCGTCGTCGATGTTGATGACCGCAGCCTGCAAACCGTCCCAGCCGAACAGGGCCCGCTTGGCCGCCCAGTAGGCGGCCATGCTGCCGTGGTAGTCCAAATGGTCTTGGGTGAAGTTGGTGAAGATGGCGGTGCGGATGCGTGTGCCGTCCAAACGGTGTTCGGCCAAACCGATCGAGGACGCCTCGATCGCGCAAAAGTCCACACCCGCATCGGCAAAAGCCTGGAATCGGGCCTGCATCAGCACCGGATCTGGGGTGGTCATGCCCGTGACCTCCAGGTTGGGCAGCACGCCCACACCCAGGGTGCCCACCAGCGCACAAGAGCGTTGCAGAACGGGTGAGCCCAGCGCCTGCGCCAGCCACCAGGCAGTGGATGTTTTGCCGTTGGTGCCCGTGACCGCCAGCACACCGAGGCGCTGGCTGGGCTGCTCGTAGTAAGCGTCAGCCACCCAACCGGTCAGCGCCTTGAGTTGCGGCAAGGCGGCCAAGCGGTCGGCGGGCTGCAGATCCCGCCAAGGCTCGCACCCTTCGGCGGCCATGAGGCAGGCGGCGGCGCCTTGCGCCAAGGCCTTGTCGAGGTACTGGCGGCCATCGGTCACGGCGCCCGGCCAAGCGATAAAGCCGTCACCGGGTTGCACCTTGCGGCTGTCGGTGCGCAGCACCCCGGTCACGCGCTGGTGCAACCAGCGTGCGGCTTCCTGGGGGCTGTGGAGTTCGTGCATCAGAACGACTCCTCTACGGCTTTGGTCACGGTTTGCGGTTTGACCGCCATGTCGGGCTGCACACCCAACAGGCGCAAGGTTTGCTGCACGGTCTCGCTGAACACGGGCGCCGCCACATCGCCACCGAAGTAGCGGCCGTTGCTTGGCTCATCGATCATCACCGCCACAATGATGCGGGGATGCTCTATAGGGGCCATGCCGACAAAAAAACCACGGTATTTTTTGCCAGCGTAGCCCTTGCCTTCTTGCTTGTGCGCGGTGCCGGTTTTGCCACCCACAGAGTAGCCCATGGTCTGGGCCTTGGGCGCAGTGCCTCCTGGGCCAGCCGCCATTTGCATCATCTTGCGCATGGCCTTGGCGTTTTCAACACTGAACACGCGCACGCCCTGAACCTGTTGTTCAGACTTGATGAGGGTCGCAGGCACAACCTCACCGTCGCGCGCGAACACCGTGTAGGCACGGGCCACTTGGAACAGGCTGCCCGAGATACCATAGCCATAGCTCATCGTGGCTTGCTCAATGGGACGCCAGGTTTTGTAAGGCCGCAGGCGACCAGACACCACACCCGGGAACGGGATTTGCGGCTTTTGCCCGAAACCGACCTGAGAATACATTTCCCACATTTCACGGGGCTCGATCTGCATGGCCAACTTGACCGTGCCAACGTTGCTCGACTTCTGGATGATCTCGTTGACGGTGAGCACACCATGGGGATGCGCGTCAGTGATGGTCGAGCCCGTGATGGTGATGCGCCCAGGCGCAGTCTGGATGGGCGTTTCAGGCTTGACGAGGCCTTTTTCCAAGGCCAATGCCACCGCAAACGGCTTCATGGTCGAGCCCGGCTCGAAGGTGTCGGTCAAGGCCCGGTTGCGCAGATTTTCGCCACTGAGGTTGACGCGCTTGTCGGGTGAATAGCTGGGGTAGTTGGCCAGCGCCAGCACTTCACCCGACTGGGCATCGAGCACGACCACGCTGCCGGCTTTGGCCTTGTTGTCCAGCACAGCGTCGCGCAGCTTCTGGTACGCAAAGAACTGCACCTTGCTGTCGATGCTCAGCTGCAGATCCTGGCCGTCTTCGGGCGGAACAGTCTCTCCCACGGCCTCGACCACGCGGCCCAGGCGGTCCTTGATGACGCGGCGCGAACCCGCCTTGCCAGACAAGGCTTCCTGAAAAACCTTCTCAACGCCCTCTTGACCTTTGTCTTCGACATTGGTGAAGCCCACGATGTGGGCTGCAGCCTCGCCTTCGGGGTAGAGGCGCTTGTATTCCTTGATGCTGTAAACCCCTTTGAGGTCCAGCGCCAGGATGTCCTTGACCACCGACTCTTCGAGTTGACGGCGCAACCAGACGAAGGTCTTGTCTTCGTTCTCGAGTTTTTTGTCCAACTCGGCCTGGCTCATGCCCAGCAATTTGGCCAACTGCTTGAGCTTGGCCGGATCGCGCTCCAGGTCTTCCGGATTGGCCCAAATGCTGGGCGCGGGCACGCTCGAAGCCAGAAGCAAACCATTGCGGTCCAGCACACGCCCGCGGTTGGCAGGCAAGCTCAAGGTGCGGGCAAAACGCACTTCGCCCTGGCGCTTGTAATAGGCGTTGTCAAAGACCTGCACGTAGGCCGCACGCGCCATCAGGCCCATGAAACCCAGCGCAATGGCGGCCACGATCAGCTTGCTGCGCCAGACAGGTGTTTTGCTCGCCAGCAAAGGGCTGGAGCTCAGTTGTACGCTGCGGCTCATGGCTTGCCCTCTTTAGATGGGGCATTCACATACTGGGTGATGCCAGGGCTGACCATGCGCATTTGGAGCTGCTGACGGGCCAGCTGCTCCACCCGCAAGGGGGTGGCCTGGGCACGCCGCTCGACCAGCAAGCGGTCACGCTCAACCTCCAGCCGACTGGTGTCTTTGCGCGCTGCCTCCAGCGCCATGAACAGGTGACGCGACTCGTATTGCGAACGCACCAGAGCAAGCGCACTGAGCACCAAAGCCACCAGCAGCACGATGTTCAAGCGGGTCATGCTGGCACCTCGGTGCGTTCGGCCACGCGCATGATGGCGCTGCGCGAGCGGGGGTTGCCCGACACTTCCTGCTCGGAGGGCTTGGTGCGCCCCAGCGCA
>CANBTZ010000204.1 GCA_947372495.1 Comamonadaceae bacterium
CTGCAGGATGGTTCAAACGCCTTCGGGGTTTTCGATCAGCAGCGCAATGCCCTGACCACCGCCCACGCAGGCACTCGAGATGCCCCAGCGCAAGCCGCTGCGCTTCAATTCGCGCGCCAGTGTGATCGTCAGGCGCACGCCCGTTGCGGCCAGCGGGTGGCCCAGCGCAATCGCGCCGCCGTTGACGTTGAGCTTGGACAAATCGAGGCTCAGCTCGCGGCCCACGGCCAGGGTTTGTGCGCCTTGGGCTTCGTTGATTTCGAAGCGGCCAATGTCGGACAACTTGAGGCCTGTGCGCTCCAGCAGCAAACGAATCGCGGGTGCAGGGCCAATGCCCATGATCTCGGGTGGTACGCCCACAGCCGCTGCAGCGACCACGCGGGCCAGCGGTTTTTTGCCCTGTGCTTTGGCATAAGCGCCAGAAGTCACCACACAAGCCGCTGCCGCATCGACCAAGGCCGAGCTGTTGCCACCGGTTTGCACGCCGCCTTCGTAGACGGACTTGAGTTTGGCCAGCACTTCAGGGGGCGAGATGCGGGG
The DNA here is from genome assembly GCA_947372495.1 of Comamonadaceae bacterium. Classification (GTDB taxonomy): domain Bacteria; phylum Pseudomonadota; class Gammaproteobacteria; order Burkholderiales; family Burkholderiaceae_C; genus Limnohabitans_A. The sequence goes on from CANBTZ010000204.1 coordinate 541, forward strand.
GTGGGTGTCTGCGCTGACCTCGGTCACTTTGCCTTGCAGCTTGATGCCCCGGGCCTTGTAGCCTTCGAGTTCAAACTTTTCAGTGACCACAGGCACGATCTCGCCTGCATGGAAACCCGCTGCTTGGGCGGCCACGGCCTTGGCAAACGAGTCGGAGGCGAACTGGTCCACCTCTTCGCGGGTGATGTTGTATTTTTTGGCCAGGTTCTCGGCGGTCTGGATCATGTTGATGCCCGCGGCCGGGTCCTTCAATGCTTCCCACATGTAGTCTTTGAAGCCCACGGGTGCGCCCAGCTTGAAGCCGGTGCGGTGGTCAAAGGCGGCAATCGGGTTGCGTGTCATGCTCTCGGTGCCGACGACCAGCGCCGCCTCGCACACGCCCGCTTCAATCTGTTCACCCGCTTGGCGGAACAGCTCAAAGCCGGTGCCACAAATGCGCTGGGTCATGATGGCGGGCACTTCTTGGGGCACGCCGGCATACAAGCCGATGTGGCGCGGCAAAAAGAACTGGTCAAAGTCGCCAGGGGCCATGTTGCCGGTGATGACCGAGCCGATCTCGGTGGGTGCAATGCCTGCGCGCTTCAAAGCTTCGCGTGCCGCCTTGATGCCCAGGTCCGTGGGGGAGATGTGACCCAGTGCGCCGCAGTAATCGACCATGGGCGTGCGCACGCCTTCGTGCATCCACACATCGGCAAACGCGTTGAAAAATCCTTTGGAAGCCATGTTTGTACTTTCTGTTTTTGTAGGAGCGACGCCCTCCTCGCGAAAAGGGGCTGCTTGAGCCATCGCGACGGGGGCGTCGCTCCTACAGGGAGGTCATTGGGGTTTGACGATGTAGTGCAGCGTGTCAGCGTGCAAAGCCGCCACGGTGTCGGCGCGGTGCGTGAGCACCGAGCGTTGGTTGATCGAGCCTTTATCGGTGATTTCGCCCTTGTCAATGGTGGGTGGCTCAGACAGCAGGCACAGGCGCGCAATGCGGTTGGCACTGCCTGTGCCGCTCTTGGCCAACTCGTTGACGATCTCCTGGAACTTGGCCAGCACCGGGGCTGACGCGAGCACTTCAGACAAAGGCACGTCGGCAGCCAGGCCGCTCAAAGCGCGCACAGCCGGTGTTGGGAAGATCATCGCGCCGACTTCCTTCATGTTCAGGCCGGTGAGCACCGCGTCTTGAATGTAGGGTGCACCCGCTGCAATGATCTTGCCGCGCAGCGGGCCCACGCTCACAAAGGTGCCCGTGGCCAGCTTGAAGTCTTCGGCAATGCGGCCGTCAAATTTCAGGCCCAAATGCACATCGGTTTCGTCGATCCACTTGACCGCGTCGCCAGTTTTGAAGAACCCTTCTTCGTCAAAAGCACCGGCGGTTTCTTCGGGGTTACGCCAGTAACCCGGCGTGATGTTGGGGCCACGGTAGCGCACCTCGGTCTTGCCCTGCATGTCCACCAGCTTGAGTTCCAGGCCCGGAGTCGGCACGCCCAAATCGCCCGCCTGCACAAAAGGATTGGTCACGAAGATGCCGAACGGCCCGGACTCGGTCATCCCCAGCCCCGTGCCCATGACGATGCGCTCGCCCACTTCGCGTTCTTGCGATTCGTAAAGGCTGTCCCAGATCGGCTGGGCCAGAGCGGCACCGGCGTAAAAGAACATCTGCACACGAGACAGCAAGGTCTTGCGCAGTTGGTCGTCGGTTTTCATGGCGTGGGCGATGGCTTCAAAGCCGGTGGGCACGTTGAAGTAAACCGTGGGCGCGATCTCTCGCAGGTTGCGCAAGGTTTCGTCAATCAGCGCAGGCGTGGGCTTGCCGTCGTCGATGTAGAGCGTGCCGCCGTGGTAGATCGTCATGCCCACGTTGTGGTTGCCACCGAAGGTGTGGTTCCACGGCAGCCAGTCGACCAAGACCAGTTCCTTTTCGGCCAGCACGGGCATGGACTGCGCCATTTGCTGCTGGTTGGCGCACCACAGGCGCTGGGTGTTGATGACGGCCTTGGGCAGCTTGGTCGAGCCGCTGGTGAACAAAAACTTGACGATGGTGTCGGGGCCGGTGGCCGCGATCGCGGCGTCCACTGCGGGTGTCGCCGCCGTGGCGCACAGGCTGCCAAATGGGGTGACTTGTCGGCCATCCACACCGCCCTCGACCATCACGACTTCCATGTCGTCGCTGACGGCGGCTGAGATGGCTTTGGCATAGCGCGCATCAGACGCGAAGACCATGCCGGGCGTCACGGTCTTGAGCACATGCTTGAGCTTGTCGTAGTCCACGCTCACCAGCGAATAAGGTGGCGAGGTGGGCACATAAGGCACACCGGCCAGCATGCAGCCCAAGCCCAGCAGGGCGTGCTCCAGGCTGTTTTCACTCAAGATGACCACCGGGCGCTCAGCGCTCAAGCCGCGGTCGATCAATCCTTGCGCAATGCTGCGTGCAGTGGCCCAAGCTTGGGCATAGGTGATGTGTTTCCAGTCGCCAGTGCTGCCGTCAGCTTGCTTGACGCGGCGCGCCATGAACGTGTGATCAGGCTTGCTTTGGGCCCAGTGCTGCAGGCGGTCGGTCATGCGCTCGGCAAAGGGCTGCAGGGGCTGCTCAGCCGACAGGTAGTGCGTACCGGGCGCGCCATCTCGCAAAGTCACACGGGTGACGCCGAACTTCAATGGGCGGAATTGGGGGGTGCTCATGCTTGTCTCCGTTGTTCTTGTTCAGGCGCGTTCAGCTCTTTTGAACTTTGGCGGCTTTGCCTTCCAGGAAGGCGCGCACACGGGCTTTGGCTTCAGGGGCCGCTTGGGCAATCGAAGAAATCAGCGCTTCGGTAAAGAAACCATGGTCCGCTGGTTGCTCTGCAATGCGAGGCAGGGCATGCATCAGCGCAAAATTGGTCAGCGGCGCGTTGGTGGCGATGCGGGTGGCCAGCTCAATGGCTTTGGTCAAAGCCGAACCGGTGGGCACCAGGTACTGGGCAAAGCCCACGCGCTCACCGTCTTGCGCGTTGTACACCCGGCCTGTGAGCATCATGTCGGTCATGCGGGCTGCGCCAATCAACTTGGGTACACGCACCGAGCCGCCACCGCCCACAAAGATGCCGCGTGTGCCTTCGGGCAAGGCGTAGAAGGTGCTTTCGTCGGCCACGCGGATGTGTGAGGCCGATGCCAGCTCCAAGCCGCCGCCGACCACAGCGCCGTGCAAGGCTGCGACCACGGGCACTCGGCCTTGCTCGACGGCGTTGAGCGCGACGTGCCAGCTGCGTGAGTGGTGGATGCCTTCACCGGCATCGCGCTCTTTCAATTCAGACAGATCCAGGCCGGCACAAAAGTGGTCGCCCTCACCATGGATGACGGCGGCACCCGCTTCTGGGGGCAAGTTCTGGAACACATCGCGCAGCGCTTCGATCAGGCCGTCGTTCAGGGCATTGCGTTTGGCTGGGCGGCACAGACGCACCACGGCGACAGCGCCTTGCATTTCAAGGGCGACTCCATGGGCTGCTGCGCGGTCAAGGATGGGGTTGCTGGTGGTCATCGTGGTGTCCTTGAGATGACTTGACCCAAGGGTCAAGAAGGTTATTATTGATAACGATATTGTGAGCAAGCCGGCGCACTTTCTTTCTTGGGGGTTTCCCTAGGTGCCGCTGAAAAGACCAGACTGACGGCACTTACAAGACAGATGACCTGCACCGCATCGGCTATCGTTCAGCAGACCCCAAGGAGACTTGAACCCATGAATTACCAAGACCTGATCGCCATCGACATCCACACCCACGCCGAAGTGAGCTGCTGGAATCCGTTTGACAACTACGGCGAGGAATACGACCGTGCCGCAGACAAGTTCTTTGGCAGCAACCGCCGCCCGACCATCGACGAAACCGTGGCCTATTACCGCGAAAAGAAAATCGGCTTGGTCATGTTCACCGTCGACAGCGAATCACAGTTGGGCCGCCGCCGCATCCCCAACGAAGAAATCGCCAAGGCCGCGCGCGACAACAGCGACATGATGATCGCCTTTGCCAGCATCGACCCGCACAAAGGCAAGATGGGTGCACGCGAGGCCGAGCGCCTGATCAAGGAAGAGGGCATCAAGGGCTTCAAGTTTCACCCCACGGTGCAGGGCTACCACCCTTACGACAAGATGGCCTGGCCGATTTACGAAGTGATCAACGAGTACAAGCTGCCTGCGATCTTTCACACCGGGCACAGCGGCATCGGCTCGGGCATGCGCTGCGGTGGCGGCCTGCGCCTGGCCTACAGCAACCCCATGCACCTGGACGATGTGGCCATCGATTGGCCCGACATGCAGATCGTCATGGCGCACCCGAGCTTTCCGTGGCAAGACGAGGCTCTGAGCGTGGCCACGCACAAACCCAATGTCTGGATCGACCTGTCGGGCTGGAGCCCCAAGTACTTTCCCAAGCAATTGGTTCAGTACGCCAACACCTTGCTCAAAGACCGCATCTTGTTTG
>CANBTZ010000205.1 GCA_947372495.1 Comamonadaceae bacterium
CATGGGATACCCCTTGGTGCCAGGCTATGAGACCGTGGGTCGTGTGGTGCGCTCTGCCTCGGATTTAGGTGTGCAAGAGGGGCAGCGTGTTTTCGTGCCGGGTGCTAACTGTTTCTCCGGTGTCAAAAGCTTGTTTGGTGGCGCAGCCTCAAGGCTGGTGGTGGCCGCCCAAAAGGTCGTGCCAGTCCAAGAACATTTGGGTGCTCAAGCTGTGTTGCTCGCGCTCGCTGCCACGGCCTACCACGCCGTGTCTGGTGGGGGGCAGCAAGAGCCCTTTGCTGCGCCTGAGTTGATCGTGGGTCATGGTGTGATGGGTCGATTGCTCGCGCGACTCACCGTCGCTTCGGGGCTGCCTGCGCCGACTGTTTGGGAAAACGATCTCACGCGATGTGCAGGCGCACAGGGTTACACCGTGTTGCAGCCGCAAGACGACCCGCGCCGCGACTACAACACCATTTACGACGTGAGCGGCGACGGTAGCCTGCTCAACAGCCTGATTCAGCGCCTGCGCCCGGGTGGCGAATTGGTGCTGGCCGGTTTTTACAAACAAGACCTCTCATTTGCCTACGCCCCGGCCTTCATGCGCGAAGCGCGCGTGCGCATCGCCGCAGAGTGGAAGCGTCCTGATCTGTTGGCCGTCAACGAGCTGGTGAATACCGGCCGCTTGTCGCTCGATGGTTTGATCACCCACACCCAGCCATCGACGAACGCTGGTTCTGCCTACGAGACTGCCTTCGGAGATGCGAGCTGTCTCAAGATGATCCTTGATTGGAGTGCCACCGCATGACCACCGTAACAGATACAGCCACCATTGCACAGCCCATCAAATTTGTGGAGCTGCTGCGTCGCGAAGCCGAAGTCGAACCCGATGCTGTGAGCACCACCGAGGTGACCAAAGAAACGCAAATCATTGCCATCTACGGCAAAGGCGGCATCGGCAAAAGCTTCACGTTGGCCAACCTGTCTTACATGATGGCTCAGCAGGGCAAAAAAGTGCTGCTGATCGGCTGCGATCCCAAAAGCGACACCACCAGCTTGCTGTTTGGTGGCAAGGCTTGCCCCACCATCATCGAGACTTCCTCGCGTCTCAAACTCTCAGGCCAGGCCGTGAGCATTGGTGATGTGTGCTTCAAGCGCGATGGCGTGTTTGCCATGGAGTTGGGGGGGCCCGAAGTCGGTCGCGGTTGCGGCGGGCGGGGCATCATCCACGGTTTTGAAACGCTCGAAAAACTCGGCTTTCACGATTGGGGCTTTGACTATGTGCTGCTCGACTTTTTAGGTGATGTGGTCTGCGGCGGCTTTGGCCTGCCGATCGCCCGCGACATGTGCCAAAAAGTGATCGTGGTGGCCAGCAACGATTTGCAGTCGCTGTACGTGGCCAACAACGTGTGCAGCGCGGTCGAATACTTCCGCAAGCTCGGCGGCAACGTGGGCGTGGCGGGCATGGTCATCAACAAGGACGACGGCACGGGCGAAGCCCAGGCCTTTGCCACCAATGCCGGCATTCCGGTGCTGGCCGCGATCCCGGCCAACGAAGACATCCGCCGCAAGAGCGCCAGCTACGAAATCATTGGCCGCCCCGACGGCGAGTGGGGTCCGCTGTTTGCCGAACTGGCCAAGAACGTGGCCGAAGCCCCGCCCATGCGCCCCAAGCCCCAAACACAAGACCAATTGTTGGGCTTGTTCAGCGCCGATGTGGTGGGCCGCAACGTGGTGCTGGAGCCTGCCACTGTGTTCGACATGGTGGGCAAGGACGAAGCCATCAAACCTTCTCTGGAAGTCGTCTACGACGCGGCCTGAACGCCGCTGCCGACACACCCACAGGAACAGGCCATGACACGCACCATCCCGATCCATCCCAGCCCCCAAGCTGCGAACCCCGCAGGTCTGCAAGGCGACGGCATGGGCTGCCACGCGGGCACCGAAGCCATGGTGGCCGCGGCCAAAGAGGCGGGCAAATCCGAAGTGCTCGACCAGTACGCCCGCGACTACCCGCGCCAACCCGATGCCGGTCCGCACGACCAACCGCAAAGCATGTGCCCGGCTTTTGGTTCGCTGCGTGTGGGTTTGCGCATGAAGCGCACGGCCACCATCCTGTCAGGCTCGGCCTGCTGCGTGTACGGACTCACCTTCACCTCGCATTTTTACGGTGCGCGCCGCAGTGTGGGCTATGTGCCCTTCAACTCCGAGTCGCTGGTGACCGGCAAGCTGTTTGAAGACATCCGCGAAGCGGTGCATGCCGAGGCCGATCCGGACAAGGTCGACACGGTCATCATCATCAACCTGTGTGTGCCCACGGCCAGTGGTGTGCCACTGCAGCTGTTGCCCAAAGAGATCAACGGTGTGCGCGTCATTGGCATTGACGTGCCGGGGTTTGGCGTGCCCACCCATGCCGAGGCCAAGGACGTGCTGGCCGGGGCGATGCTGAAATACGCCCGCGAAGAAATCATGAGCGGTCCGGTGGCCGCGCCCCGCGCCGGCCGTGGGGCCTTGCCCACCGTGGCCTTGCTGGGCGAAATGTTCCCGGCCGACCCGGTCATCATTGGCCAGATGCTCGCGCCCATGGGCCTGGCCGCAGGCCCGGTGGTGCCCACCCGCGAATGGCGTGAGCTGTATGCCGCGCTCGACTGCAGCGTGGCCGCTGCCATCCACCCGTTCTACACCGCCAGTGTGCGCGAGTTCAAAGCCGCAGGCCGCCCCGTGGTGGGCTCGGCCCCGGTGGGCTTGGAGGGCACGCAAGACTGGTTGCAAAACATCGGTCAGGCCGCTGGCATCGCCCAGGCGCAGATCGACGTGGCACGCAACCAAGCCCTGACGCAAATGCGCGGTCTCTTGATGCAAAAGCCGATTTCGGGCCGCATCACCTTGAGTGGTTACGAAGGCTCCGAATTGCTGGTGGGCCGTTTGCTGATCGAATGCGGTGCCGATGTGCGCTATGTGGGCTCGGCCTGTCCAGCCACCGAGTGGAACGCGCAGGACATCGAATGGCTCAAGGCCAAAGGCGTGCAGGTGCAAATGCGCGCTTCGCTTGAGCAAGACCTCAACGCCATGTACGAATACCGGCCGCAGCTGGCCATCGGCACCACCCCGGTGGTGCAGATCGCCAAGCAAAACAGCGTGCCCTCGTTGTATTTCACCAATCTGATTTCAGCGCGCCCTTTGATGGGGGTGGCCGGTGCCGGTTCGCTGGTGCAGGTGGTGCAAGCGGCCATGGGCAACCAAAACCGCTTCAACGCCATGAAAGACTTTTTCGGCGATGTGGGCGCAGGCCACGCCGCAGGCGTGTGGGAGTCGGTACCCAAAGACCGGCCTGAGTTCAAGGCTGAGACTCGCCGTCAGCTTGAGAAGATTCTGAAAAAGCGCAAAGCCGAGGAGATGGGCTCATGAACCAAGTCAATCCTCCGCCCAGCATGGTGGCCAAGCCCAAGTCGCCCCTCATCCTCGACCACGACCGTGCAGGCGGTTACTGGGGCGCGGTGTATGTCTTCACCGCCATCAAGGGTTTGCAGGTGGTCATCGACGGCCCCGTCGGCTGCGAAAACTTGCCCGTGACCTCAGTGCTGCATTACACCGACGCCTTGCCTCCGCATGAGTTGCCGATTGTGGTGACAGGTTTGGCCGAAGAGCAGCTGGGCCGCGAAGGCACCGAAGGCGCCATGAAACGCGCCCATGCAACCCTTGACCCTGAACTGCCCGCCGTGGTGGTGACCGGCTCAATCGCCGAAATGATTGGTGGGGGCGTCACGCCCGAAGGCACCAACATCGCGCGCTTTTTGCCACGCACCATTGACGAGGACCAGTGGCAGTGCGCCAACCGCGCCATGTATTGGTTGTGGAGCGAATATGGCTTGCGCAAAGTACCTGCCCGCAAGCCTTTTGAAGAACGCCCCGAGGGCGAAAAACCCCGCGTCAATATCATTGGCCCCAGCTACGGCACTTTCAACAGTGCCAGCGACTTGGCCGAAATCCGCCGCTTAGCACAAGGCATTGGCGCTGAAGTCAACATGGTCTTCCCACTGGGTAGTCACTTGGCCGATGTCTCGCGCTTGGTCGAGGCCGATGTGAACATCTGTATGTACCGCGAGTTTGGTCGCATGCTGTGTGAAGCGCTGGAGCGTCCTTATTTACAAGCCCCCATCGGGCTGCACAGCACGACCAACTTCTTGCGTAAGTTGGGTCAGCTGTTGCACTTAGATCCTGAGCCTTTCATCGAGCGAGAAAAGCACACCACGTTGAAACCCATGTGGGACCTCTGGCGCTCTGTGACGCAAGACTTTTTTGCCACCGCCAGTTTTGCTGTGGTGGCAGGGGAGACGTATTCACGTGGCCTGAAAAACTTTCTTGAAATTGAGATGGGCTTGCCTTGCCGCTTCAGCGTTTCACGTACGGCAGGCACCAAGACAGACAACGCCGCTGTGCGCGAGTTGGTCAAAACGCAAACACCGCTGATCATGTTTGGCAGCTACAACGAGCGCATGTACCTGAGCGAGATTTCGGGCGGCAGCCCCATGCGCGCAGCCTTCATTCCGGCCTCCTTTCCTGGGGCCATCATCCGTCGCCACACCGGCACGCCTTTCATGGGCTACAGCGGTGCAAGCTATGTGATTCAAGAGGTGTGCAACGCGCTGTTTGATGCGTTGTTTCACATCCTGCCCCTGGGTACCGAAATGGACAAAGCCCCGGCCACACAGGCGCGTGGCGTGTTGGCCCCCAACGCCAGCTGGCAAGACCAAGCTCAACAACGCTTGCGTGATGTGGTGCAAGGCCAGCCGGTGTTGGTGCAAATTTCTGCGGCCAAGCGCTTGCGCGACCAGGCCGAACAACTCTCGCAGGCCCAAGGTCAAAGCGAGGTGACCGAAGCCCATGTGAACGCGGCCAGTCGCGAACTGGGCATGGGGGTGGCGGCATGAAACCTGCCTCGTTCAACACAACAGCAGGTGCCGCCGCGTGCGGTGCCGCTC
>CANBTZ010000206.1 GCA_947372495.1 Comamonadaceae bacterium
CGTGTCCATAAGATTAAGAACATAGCTTTGCCCATCCTTGGCTTTGTAATTCAGCCGCACGGTCTGCGCCTTGATGGTGATGCCGCGCTCTTTCTCGATGTCCATGGAGTCCAGCACTTGGGCTTCCATGTCGCGGGCTTCGAGTCCACCGCAGCGTTGAATCAAGCGATCGGCCAAGGTCGATTTGCCGTGGTCAATGTGCGCAATGATCGAAAAATTTCTGATGTGATTCATCAAGGACGGTCTGCAAGTAGTTGAGGATCAATGATCCACACAAGAAAAAAGGGCGCGTCGAGTGGTGACGCGCCCTGAACCAACAATCAATGGCAACTGCGATAGCTGGGACTTCATTGTAGGCAAATTGCCCCGTTCGCACAGCCCCGAAACCGGCCAGTCAGGTCGTTGCGGTGATGCAACACCAAGTTTATCCACAGCTTATTCACAATCCAAGGGATATCTGACTGAACAACTTGTGGGCCACTTGTGGATCACGGGTGGACTGTTGTTGAACATCCCGTATCGTGAATCCAGACCTGCGCTTTATGCCATGAATGATGGGTCAAGACAGCTGATTTTAACGAAATTCGTCATGAACACCTCAAAAAGTGAGCAACAGCAAACTTTCAAGTCTTAGAAAAAAATGAATAAAAAAAATTCATCTGTTGCTTCCATGCCGCCTTGGGCTGCCAATGCCCCCGAAGCTTCGGGGGGCTCTTGACAAGTCCGGGCAGGTCATTTGGCAGGTCGAATCAGCACATACTGCGCTGCGTCCCCTCGGCGGATCAACAAACTCACAGGCCGGGCCTTGTCCACGCGGCCCATGATGCTGTCGAAATCTTTGGCTGACAACACTTCCTGGTTGGCGATGGCCAAAATCACATCGCCTTCGCGCAAACCTGCTCGGGTGGCCGGCTCCGCAGCCGATTCAACCCGAGCACCGCCGCGCACGCGCAGTTCTTTTTTCTGCGCATCGGTCAGATCGGCCACAACCAAACCGAAATGCTCGCCCGAAGCAGGCGTGGCTTTCTTGTCCGTGCTGCGCTGTGCGGTGGTTTTCTCTGCCTCGATCTCTGCCACGGTGACGTTCAGTTCCTTGTTCGCGCCTCGGCGAAAGACCGTCAGGCTGACCCGGGAGCCCGGCTTGGTGTTGCCCACCATGCGCGGCAGGTCAGCGGCTTTTTCAAGGGCTTTGCCATCAAAACGCAGAATGATGTCTCCGGCCTCGATGCCTGCCTTGTCGGCAGGTGAGCCTTCTTCAACGCCGCGCACCAAGACGCCTTGCGCCTTGCCCAAACCCAGTGACTCAGCCACTTCTTTGGTGACTTGGTCGATCTGCACACCGATGCGGCCTCGGCTGACGCGCCCGCTGGTGCGCAACTGATCGCTGACACGGATGGCTTCGTCCATGGGGATGGCAAACGCGATGCCCATGTAGCCGCCCGAGCGCGAATAAATTTGGCTGTTGATGCCCACCACCTCGCCGCGCATGTTGATGAGCGGACCGCCCGAGTTGCCGGGGTTGATGGCCACATCGGTCTGGATGTAGGGCAAGTACTCACCCGTGTCGCGCTGCTTGGCGCTCACGATGCCTGCAGTGACCGAGTTTTCAAGCCCAAATGGCGAGCCAATCGCCATCACCCACTCGCCCACCTTGAGGCGACCGACATCACCGACCTTGACCGCAGGCAAGCCAGTGGCCGCAATTTTGACCACCGCCACATCGGTGCGTTTGTCTGCGCCAATGATCTTGGCCTTGAACTCGCGCTTGTCGGTCAATGTGACCAGCACTTCGTCTGCACCATCCACCACATGGGCGTTGGTCATGATGTACCCGTCAGACGTCAGCACAAAGCCCGACCCCTGGCCTTTGGGCTGCGACTCTTCAGCTGGTGGACGATTTTGTCGGGGTGATTGACGGGGTGCATTGGGCATCGGTGTGCCAAAGAAACGCTTGAACAGTTCCTGCATTTCTTCGTCACCACCTTGCCCAGTGGGTACGCGCACTTTCTCAGTGGTGCGGATGTTCACGACCGAAGGACCGACTTGCTCGACCAGTTCGGTGAAGTCCGGCAGGCCTCGCACCGATGCGGCAGCCTGCGCTTGCGCGGGTGCCACGCACGTTGCGCTCAAAGCCAAGCCGAGCATCAGGGCCGTGGCGATTTTTCGGGTTGTGATTGAAAGCACTTTGTCCTCCTGGTTTTCCAACTTCGATCTTCAGGAAATAGGGGCGTTCGGCACGAGATCAAGTCGCATGCACCACCGCCTTTCGGCGCGAATATACCGCGCATCGAAATCCGTGCCAGCGTGAGGGCATGTCGGCACGGCACAGGTAGGCATGTCGCACCCCTGCACCGCGGCCAACTGGCCCCAGGGAGCACAAAGACACGAGCATGAAGTGCCCGCCATCAAGCGTCAGCGACAAATGGATCGGCTCCTCGGTGTGCAAGGGGCTGTCGCAGTACCAAACTTCGCCATCCCAGGCCAGTTCACCCTGCTGCAAAAACTCACGTGCTCGCCACCAGGCGGTGCCCGACAGCGCCACAAGCCAGGCACACAAGGCCCATGCGCAGATGGATGCAGATGCGTCAGTCCACACCAGCCATGAGGCCAAAGCACCAGAGACCAGGACAGCCAGCGCCGTGCTCAAGCGAGGGCCCCAAACAAAACGCCCCACCGGGAAAACCACAGGTGGGGCGTTGTGCATGGCGTGAACCTGGCCTAGGGGCTGTCAGATGCGTTTGAACACCAGAGAGCCGTTGGTGCCACCGAAACCGAAGTTGTTTTTCAGGGCCACATCGATTTTCATATCGCGTGCCGTGTTGGCACAGTAGTCCAGATCGCACTCGGGGTCGGGGTTGGCCAAATTGATGGTGGGCGGCACTTTTTGGTGGTGCAGCGCCAACACGGTGAACACGCTCTCGATGCCGCCCGCGCCACCCAAGAGGTGACCGGTCATGGACTTGGTGGAGCTGACCACGGTTTTGTAAGCGTGCTCGCCCAAAGCCGCCTTGATGGCATTGGTTTCGTTGATGTCACCCAGCGGCGTCGAAGTGCCGTGGGCATTGAGGTAATTGATCTGGTCGGCATTGACGCCGGCATTGCGCATGGCATTGATCATGGCGCGGCGCGGGCCGTCCATGCTCGGCGCAGTCATGTGCCCCGCGTCAGCGCTCATGCCATAACCCGACAATTCAGCGTAAATTTTGGCACCGCGTGCTTTGGCGTGTTCGTACTCTTCGAGCACCATCACACCTGCGCCTTCGCCCAAAACGAAGCCGTCGCGTTCTTTGTCCCAAGGGCGCGAAGCTGCTGTGGGGTCGTCATTGCGTGTCGACAAGGCGCGCATGGCCGCAAAGCCACCCACACCCAGCGGTGACACACAAGCTTCGGAGCCGCCCGCAACCATCACATCCGCATCGCCGTATTCGATCAAACGACCGGCTTCGCCAATGGAATGCAAACCCGTGGTGCAAGCGGTCACAACGGCCAAGTTGGGGCCTTTGAAACCACTGCGCATCGACACATGCCCCGAGATCATGTTGATGATCGAGGCAGGCACAAAAAATGGGGAAATGCGACGCGCGCCGCGCGCCGTGTATTCGGTGTGGGTGTCTTCGATCAATGGCAAACCGCCAATGCCCGAACCAATCACCACACCGATACGGCAAGCCTCTTCTTCATCCAGTGCATCGCCTGTAGGCAAGCCTGCGTCCTGAATGGCTTGAGCTGCTGCCGCAATGCCAAAGTGAATGAAGCGGTCCATCGCCCGCGCCTCTTTGGCACTGATGTAGGACTCGAGATCAAAATTTTTGACTTCACCCGCAAACCGACAGGCTATGGCTGAAGCATCAAAACGTGTGATCGGACCAATGCCGGACTGACCGGCAAGCAGGTTGGACCATGCATCCGCCACCGTGTTGCCCACGGGGCTGATGCATCCCAAACCCGTGACAACAACGCGGCGCCGGGTCATCGTCGATCAGGCCTTCTTGCTTTGGGCGTAGTCGATCGCGGCTTGCACAGTCGTGATCTTTTCTGCGTCTTCGTCAGGAATTTCGATGCCGAACTCGTCTTCGAGTGCCATCACCAATTCCACAGTGTCCAGGGAGTCGGCACCCAGATCGGCCACGAAGGCTTTTTCGTTGGTGACTTGTGACTCTTCAACGCCGAGTTGTTCAGCAATGATTTTCTTGACACGTGCTTCGATATCGCTCATGGGGTCCCTCTGAGGGTTGTGAAAAATGGAGATTTTACCTGTCCGGAAGGGGTTTTCCGAAAAATCAGGCCATGAACATGCCACCATTGACATGCAATTCTTGCCCGGTGACATAGCCCGCTTGGCTTCCGGCCAAGTAGGCCACCGCGTGCGCGATGTCTTCGGGTTGGCCTAAATGACCCAGAGGAATCTGGCCCAACAAGGCTTTTTGTTGTTCTTCGGGCAGGCTGGCGGTCATGTCGGTCTCGATGAAACCGGGGGCCACGCAGTTGACCGTGATGCCACGGCTGCCCAGCTCACGGGCCAGCGCACGGGTCATGCCCGCCACGCCGGCCTTGGCGGCGGCGTAATTGGCCTGCCCAGGGTTGCCCGATGCGCCCACGACGCTGGTGATGCTGATGATGCGGCCATAGCGCTGCTTCATCATGGGGCGCATGACGGCTCGGCTCATGCGGAACACCGCTTTGAGGTTGGTATCGAGTACCGCGTCCCAGTCGTCGTCTTTCATGCGCATGGCCAGAGTGTCGCGGGTGATGCCCGCGTTGTTGACCAAGACCTGCAGACCACCATGCTCTTTGACGATGGCGTCGATCAGGGCAGCGCCAGCGTCAGCGTCGTTCACGTTCAGGTTGGCACCTCGGCTGCCAGGGAAGGCCGACAGGGCTTGGCTGATCTTGGCCGCACCATCGTCGCTGGTGGCAGTGCCAATGACCACAAAACCTTGTTGGG
>CANBTZ010000207.1 GCA_947372495.1 Comamonadaceae bacterium
TGGGCTGGTACCAAATCCGCAACGCCCTGGCCGAGCGCAACAAAAGCGGCGACACCGCCCCCGTCAACTTCACGCCGTTTGAGCAGGCCTACCAAGCCCTGACCGACAAGCTGCGCCCGCAGGTCTTCAGTTTGGGGTTTTTACGATAATGGACAAATGGTGAATGCCCAAAACAATGAGCCGATGAACCCCGGCGAATTCCTGCTCTACGAGACCGAAGATGGCCGGGCTCGTGTGGAATGTCGCTTTGTGGCATCCAGCCTCTGGCTCTCACAAGCCGCCATGGCAGATTTGTTCCAGACCACCAAGCAAAACATTGCGAAACATCTGAAAGCCATCTTTTCCGAGGGTGAGTTGGCCCAGGATTCAGTTGTCAACCAATGGTTGACAACTGCTGCCGATGGCAAAAGCTATCGGGTTTCCCACTACAACCTCGACGCCATCCTGGCGGTGGGCTACCGGGTGCGCTCAGCACGGGGCACACAGTTTCGCCGCTGGGCCACCGAACGCTTGCGGGACTATCTGGTCAACGGATTTTTGTTGGATGACGAGCGCCTGAAAAACCCGCCGGTAGGCGATTCGGCTGCACCCGATCGCTTCAATGTGTTGTTGGAGCGCATTCGAGACATTCGCGCCAGCGAACGCCGCATGTACCTGCGGGTGCGCGAGATTTTTGCCATGGCGGCAGACTATTCGCCGTCGCTGCCCGAGACCACTCGCTTTTTCCGCTTCATACAAAACAAGCTGCATTTCGCCGCCACTGGCAAAACGGCCGCGGAATTGATCGCTGAGCGTGCCGACAGCACCCAGCCACACATGGGCTTGACCACTTGGAAATCGGGCGGCGTACAAAAAGCAGATGTCACCGTGGCCAAAAACTACCTTCATGAGCCTGAAATTCAATCACTCAACCGCATCGTGACGATGTGGCTGGATTACGCAGAAGACCAAGCCCTGCGACGCAAAGAGGTGTTTTTGAAAGACTGGGCTGAAAAGCTGGATGGGTTTTTGACTTTCAACGAACGCCAGGTGCTCGAAGGCGGGGGCAAGGTGTCGAATCAACAGGCCACAGCGCATGCCCAAGCGCAATATGAGCAGTTCACCGCCCAGCGGCGAGCACTTTTAGAGTCCGAAGGGGCCGAGTTCAATATGCGCGCCTTGGAGGAAGCGGCCAAAGCATTGCCCAAGCCCACAAAAGGCTGAGGCGACAACCCACATGTCAACTTCACGCCGTTTGAGCAGGCCTACCAAGCCCTGACCGACAAGCTGCGCCCGCAGGTATTCAGTCTGGGGTTTTTACACTCAAGCCCCTGCCAAGCGCGCATCCTCTGACAGCAAATCAATCAAGTCCCGCGCAAAGTTGGGCAGCTCGTCCAGGCTGCGCACGCAAATCTGCATGGAGCGCAGCGCCCAGGCATCAGACAGGGGCACCAAGCGGATGGCCATGCTGCGGGCGTGGCGGCGGGCGGCCGATTCGGGCAGCACGCCCACGCCCACACCGGCTTCGATCATGCGGCAGGCCGACTCGAAGCTGCTGACCTGGATGCGCACCTTGAGCGGCTTGTTCAGCTGCTCACACTCGCGGTTGAGGAAGGCGTGCAAGGCGCTGGCTTCGTGCAGGCCCACATGGTCAAACTCCAACGCGTCGATCAACGGCATGCTGGGCAAGTCGGCCACGGGGTGGCCGTTGGGCACCACCAGCACCAGGCTGTCCGATCGGTAAGGCAAGGTCTGCAGGCTTTCGGTGCGCACCGACCCGGCCACGATGCCGATGTCGGTCTTGCCGTCGATGACAGCGCGCACGATTTCATTCGACAGCTTCTCTTGCAGGTCGATGTTCACGTCCGGGTGCGTGGCCAGGTAGCGCTTGAGCACCTCTGGCAAGAACTCGCCCAGGGCGGTGGTGTTGGCGTACACGCGCAGGTGGCCTTTGATGCCGCTGGCGTATTCCTGCAGGTCACCGCGCAGGTGTTCG
The DNA here is from genome assembly GCA_947372495.1 of Comamonadaceae bacterium. Lineage (GTDB taxonomy): Bacteria > Pseudomonadota > Gammaproteobacteria > Burkholderiales > Burkholderiaceae_C > Limnohabitans_A. The sequence goes on from CANBTZ010000207.1 coordinate 1,976, forward strand.
ATCTGGCCCAACACCAGCCGCGCCCGGTGCACAAAAGCTTGCCCCGGCGGCGTGAGCGTCACGCCCTGGCTGTGGCGGTTGAGCAGCTTGGCGCCGATGCTTTCTTCGAGGTTCTTGATGCGCGTGCTGGCCGCAGGCAGCGAGATGTGCGAAGCCTCAGCCCCCTTGGTGAGGCTGTTGGCTTCGGCCACCCGCACCATGAGGCGCAAATCCACCAGATCGAAATGAACAGACATGCGGTGATTGTGCCAGCGGGGTGCGGCTCTTTCGGCGGCGCGTCACATTCGGCTCACCCCTCAGGCGTAAGCACCCTTGGCGCTGGCAGTGCGCTGTGTTAGCGTGAAGTGCATCGGCTCACCCTGCGGCGCGGCCGAGTCCAAACAGCTCACATTCAGGAGACCCCATGATCCGAACAGCCATCCTCAGCAGCCTGGCTTTGGCCTCGCTCGTGGCCTGCACCACAGGCTCGCAACCGCCCGTCTCGGTGGACCAGTATGTCGAAGATGCGCGCCGCATCGCGGGCGAGGATCTGAAGTTCCTCATGCCCGTGTGCAATCCGCAACCGGCTGTGCGTGCTGCGCCCAGCGCGGCCATGGACGAGTCGCTGGCCAAGCTGATCAACCAGCCGCCGCCCGCACCCGGCCAGGCTTTTGACAACCTGTATTACGTCGGCGCAACCTGGGTCAGCGCTTGGGTGCTCAAGACGAGCGAAGGCTTGATCCTGATCGACGCGCTCAACAACAAGAAGGAAGCGGCCGACCTCATCGAAGGCGGCATGCGCCGCTTGGGGCTGGACCCGGCGCAGATTCGTTACGTGCTCGTGACGCATGGCCACGGCGACCACTACGGTGGCGCGCAGATGATCGCCGAGCGTTACGGTGCCCGCGTGGTCGCCAGCGAGATCGATTGGAAGATGATGGAAACCGGTCTGGAGTTCGACTCCAAAATGTGGGACCGCCCACCCCAACGCGACATCGCCATCAAGGACGGCGACACGCTCACATTGGGCGACACCACCGTGCGTTTCGTAATCACACCCGGCCACACGCTGGGCACCATCTCGCCTGTGTTCGACGTGCGCGATGGCGGCAGGGTGCACAAGGCCATGATTTGGGGCGGCACTTCATTCAACTTTGGCCGCGACATGCTCCGCTTGGATGGCTACATTGCGCAAACCGAGCGGATGCGCGAGCTGTCAGCGCGCTGGGGTATTGACGTGCCTTTGAGCAACCACCCAGGCTTTGACGGCACGGTGGCCAAGCTCAAGGCGCGCGCCAGTGCACCCGCGGGCACCAACCCCTTCGTCAGCGGTCAGCCAGTGGTTGACCGGGCCATGCGCGTGCTCAACACCTGCGCCCGAGCCCAAAAAGCCAGGTTCCAACTCATGGCGGGTGGCGAGGGCGGCGATGTCTACGCCGCAACCACGGGCCTGCCAGGCCCAGCGGCTGCGCATGCCGAAGACGAGCACGTCACCGCAGGCATGCAGGCACTGGCCAACAACCATGCTGCCGCGCCACAGGCGTTTCCCTACAGCCCCTATGCGGGGGCGCACACGGGATCGATGGCGCACAGCGAACACTGAGCGCGCTGGATCAGGCCCACCGCCTCTCGCGGTGCGGCCTCTCCAAAATACGTCAAAGCCGCGCCGTCTGAAGGATCTTGCGCGCCAGCAGCAACACAGGCGGGTCGACCATCTTGCCGTCCACGCTGAACGCGCCGCCTTGGGCCAGCACCTCGGCCGCCAGCACGCGCTCAGCCCAGGCGCATTCGGCTTCGGTCGGGGCCAGGGCCTGGTGCACGCCCGCCACCTGCGCGGGGTGGATGCACAGCTTGGCGCCAAAGCCAAAGCGGCGGCTGCGCTGCGCGTCGTGGGCCAGCACATCGGCGTCGGTGGTGGCAGTGGTCACGCCGTCCACCGGGGCAGGTAAGCCTGCACGGCGGGAGGCCACAACCAGCGCCACACGGATGGGGGCGAGTTCGGCTTCATCGGGTCCGCAGCTCATGCTCAGATCCGCCTGCAAATCAATGTGCCCCAGCCCCAAGCGCAAGACGCCTTGTGCGCGGGCTGTGGCATCCATTTGCCCCACGCCTTCGGCACTTTCAATCAAAGGCAAGACCGGCACACCGCTGGCCATGAAAGCGTGTTCGACTTGCTGTGCGTTTTCGGCCTTGGGCAGCATGACCGCGCCCAGGCCAGGCAAGCCGCCCAGCGCCGCCAAGTCGGCTGCGTGCCAGGGCGTGCCGGCCGGGTTGACGCGCACCAAGAGGCGTGCGCGCTCGGCCGCGCCAAAGCCCGACCAGGCGCTGAGCAGTGCCGTGCGTGCCGCCTCTTTGGCGTCCAGCGGCACCGCGTCTTCGAGGTCGATGATCACCGCATCGGCACCACTGGCCAAGGCCTTGGCAAAGCGCTCGGGCCGGTTTCCGGGCACAAACAAAAAGCTGCGCGCCAGCGACAGTGGCGATGACCCCGGCCCGCTCATGACAGCAGTGCGCCGACCTTGGGCCAAGTGGCCACTTGCCAGAGCGCGTCCACGCTTTGGCGCATGGCCTCAGGCGTGGCACCGCCGCTGAAGGCGGCCAAGCGCAGGGCCTTGTCGGTGATCTCTTGGCGCGAGAGGGTGTTGCCCGGATCGCCCTTGGGCTCGTCCACGCGGCCGTGCAGCACGCGGCCGTCGGTGGTGGTGACGGTGACTTTGCCGATCCAGCGCTTGGGGTAGGCGCTGTCCACTTCGGCGTCGAGCGCCATCGTGACCTTGTCGCGCAGAGCCTGCGTCTGTTGGCTCAAAAAGTCACGGTCAAATTCGGTCAAGCCCGCGTGGCCGTGTTGCGCCACCAGGGCCAGCACCGTGCCCATCGAGAACTTGCTTTGGTGCACCGTGGTGGGTTGCACCACCGGGCCCAGCACGTCGATCGCGCCTTGGTGCACATGGGTCACCACTTGGGCCAGGTCATCGAGCTT
>CANBTZ010000208.1 GCA_947372495.1 Comamonadaceae bacterium
AAAGGTGCGTTCGCACCATGAAAGACGGGTGCGATGGTGGGTTCTCAACAATGGCTTGCTGGGGTGGGTGTCTGGCTCATGGCCAGTTTCCCGGCGTTCGCCGGGCAATACCAATTGATGCTCGGCCAAGCACAATCGGTGCCGATCGCTGTTCCTGTGCGCAACAGCGATACGCAATGCCATGTGCAATTGCAGGTGTCGGGCCAGCAAGTGCTGGAGCGGGTGCTCAACGCACCCTTGTTTGAAACCCGGGTGGTCATTCGGCCAGAGCAAGCGGGTCCTTTGCTGGTTCGCTGGGTGGGTACGGCCAAGCGCACCGAAACAGGCGTTGTCAACGCTTGCCCCACAGAGGGGCAAACCGAGTTGGCCGTGGTCAACAGCAATGAAGGTATTTTGGCGGTTTGGAGCGCCCTGTTCACCCAACTGGGCCCTTCAATGACCGCGTGTGTGCGCTTGGCGCTTGAGGCGCAGCAAGTTCGCTTCGACTGGTATGACCTCAAGGCGCAGCAAGTCAGCGGTGAAGACACCAAGATCAATGCGTTGCTCCAGCAATGCGAAGTCTTTTTGTCACGCAGCACGGCTTGGGGTGCCAAAGACCCGCTGCGGCATGCATGCGCTTTGCCCTCGGGACAAAAAACCGTGTGTGAAGGCTATTACGCTGAAGCGGGTCGATCGGGCAAAGTGATCAGCCATCAACAAGCCATTGCGCGCCAGTTGCAAGGTTTGCCCTGGACCACTGGGGTGCGTGAGCAAGCACCTGTGAAGGCCCAGCGCCTGAAACGCGAACACGATGAGGAAGTCCGGCTCCAAGCGCAGGCCGCTGCCCAATTGGAGGCTCAAGCCAAGCAACAGCGCGAAGAAGAGGCGCGTCAAGCGGCACAAGCCAAGGCCGAGGCAGACAAAGCAGAGGCTGAGAAGGTGCGGGAGGCGCAGCAAAAGGAGCAGGAAGAAAAAGAGCGCCTTGAAAAGAGAAGCTGGATGGCCAAAACTTACGACGACCTTAAGCAAAAGGCGCGTGGCAGCCACAAGTGATGGGGCGGCGTGGCAAGCTGATCGTTTGCAGGGGAAGGTGTATTGACCGAAAGGTGTAGTCCCTCAGGTGTACTGAATTTGACTGTATGGGGTATGGCGTTTGAGGTTCAAGCGTTCATCATGATCGCTTGGATTAATCGATTTCCAGTTGATCACATCTTGGAGATGACATGCACCATTCAGCTACACCACTCGCCCAAAGCGCCCGCAGAAACGACATTCTGGCCGCTTTGCCCATTTTGGATTACGCCAACTTTTGTGACGATCTGGAGTCGGTCGACTTGTTGTCAGGTCAGGTGATCGACGAGCCTGGGACTTCTTTTGGCTTCGTTTATTTCCCGGTGACTTGCACCGTGTCCTTGGTCTCCAGCACCCAAGACGGTGAAATGTCGGAACTGGCCATCACTGGCCGCGAGGGTTTGGTGGGTGTGGCCTCTGTGCTGGGCATGCCCACCATGAACCACCGCGCGATGGTGATGTGCGCAGGGCAGGCGTACCGCATGCCTGCCCATGCATTCGAGTCGGCCATTGCGCAGTCCGAAACATTCCGCCGCTTGACCCTGCGCTATGTGCAAGCGCTCATGACGCAAATGGCGCAGAGCATTGTGTGCAGCAGACACCACTCGGTTTTGCAACGTTTGAGTTTCTGGCTGCTTTTCAACCAAGACCGCGCAGCTTCAGACGAGTTGAAAGTGACCCACGAAGTCATCGCCCACATGTTGGGCGTGCGACGTGAATCGATCACCCAGGCAGCAGGGTTGCTGCAGACATCCGGCTGGATTCGCACCAGCCGAGGGAAAATTCAGATCGAAAACCCCATCGGACTGCGGGGCCGGGCTTGTGAATGCTATGGTTTGATGAACACCGAATACGCGCGCTTGAACCAGCCCATGCTGCCCGGCCTGAAGGCCATGAATGTCGGTTCAACCCCGTGGCCAGCGCAGGTGCACCAGGCTGACGAAGAGATCGCATTGCCCCTCGGGCTTGCACCCGACCGGAAATACGCGGATATTTTTGATTTCGCGCCTGTGGGCTTGCTGTCTGTCGATGGGCAAGGGCAGTTGCTGGAGGTCAACATGGCCGGTGCCATTTTGCTGGGGGTGCAACGATCGCAGTCCGCTCGCCACCTGTTCTCCGATTTTTTGACGCCAGAGTCGCGCGAGGAGTTTCTCCGATTCCATGCCGAAGTCATGACAGGAAAATGCCGTCGGCACTGCGAGTTGAAGCTGGCGGCCACCGCTCAGCGGCCTTTGATGGTGGTGCGCATTGACGCCACGGTCGATGAAGAGGGCCTTGAAAACCGGATGGTGATGTCTGACATCACTGAGCAGGTGCAGAAATCCCTGGCTTTGGTGGCGCGCGAGCGCGAACAGCACGATTTGTGGGCGCATATGCCTGGTGTTTTCTGGATCAAGGACGAGGCGGGTGGCTTTGTGGCGGTCAACCATCTTGCCAACCTCAACATCTTGGAAGCAGCCCATCACCTGCGTGCTCCAGTGGTTTCCGTGACGGTGCCTTTGACTTATGGTTTTGCCAAAGCCATGGAGCCGGCGCTTTCGGTGCGTCTGAAAATTTGAATTCAGAGCGGCTTGTACCCAAGCTTTGAGACCACTTGACGCAGCTTGGGGGGCTTGTTTTTCGGCATAAGATCACGCCATGAAAAACAGAGCACTCGGCCCCTTCAACGTCAGCGCCATTGGGCTTGGCTGCATGAACCTCAGCCACGCCTATGGCGCACCTGTCTCGCGCGAACAAGGCGAGCGTGTGTTGCTCGCGGCCCTGGACGCCGGGGTGACGCACTTTGACACGGCAGCCCTTTACGGCTTTGGTGCCAATGAAACTCTGGTGGGGCAGGTCATGAAGCCGCACCGCCAGAAATTCACCCTCGCCAGCAAATGCGGCATGCAAGGCGTGGACAAGGGCGATGGCACCAAAGTGCGTGTGATCGATGGCCGCCCTGAAACCCTCAAGAAGACGTGTGAAGACGCACTGCGCCGTTTGCAGACCGATGTGATTGACCTGTACTACCTGCACCGCTGGGACAAGCAGGTGCCGATCGAAGACAGTGTGGGTGCTTTGAGTGACCTGGTGCGCCAGGGCAAGATCCAGACGATTGGCCTGTCTGAGGTGTCGGCCACCACTTTGCGCAAGGCGCATGCGGTGCACCCGATCGCTGCGGTGCAGACCGAGTATTCGCTGTGGACACGCAACCCTGAAATTGCCGTGCTGCAGGCCTGCCGCGACTTGGGGGCCAGCTTTATCGCTTTCAGTCCGGTGGCGCGTGGCTTTTTGTGCGGGCCGCTGGACATCGCCGGTTTCGATGCCAAGGACATCCGCCGCAGCATGCCGCGTTTTGCCCCCGAGCACCACGCGGCCAACCTCAAGCTCCTGCCTGCCTACAACGCGCTGGCGAAAGAAGCGGGTTGCAGCCCATCCCAATTGGCGCTGGCCTGGTTGCTGCACCAAGGGGAAGACATCCTCCCGATCCCGGGCACCACCTCGGTCGAGCACCTGCTGGACGATCTGGGTGCGGCGGATGTGCGGCTGGATGCCGATCTGCTGTCGCGGTTGGGCGCGCTGATCAGCCAGCACACCGTGTCAGGCGACCGCTACAACGCGCAGGCCAACAGCGAAGTGGATACCGAGACCTTTGCCTGACAGCGCTTTGCTCCTGTGGGAGCGACGCCCTCGTCGCGATCTGCCTCTCAGAGGCAGACCTTGTTGTCACGCATCCGGTTGCGCCATCGGCGCCGCTTGCTTGAACGCATCCAACGCCCCACATGCCTGATCGATGGCGCTGATGAGGGGCCAGGGGCTCATGTCCACCTTGAAGCGGCGAGCGCTTTCCACCTGCGGGATCAAATACACATCGGCAAGTGTGGGGGTGTCACCAAAGCTGAAACGGCCACGTCGGGTGTCGGCGGCAATCAGCGCCTCGTAGGCGTCAAAGCCGGCGCTGATCCAGGTGGCGCACCAGGCGTTGATGGCGTCTTCGTTGGCGCCGAATTGTTGGCGCAGCGTTTGCAACACTCGGCGGTTGTTGAGCGGGTGGATGTCGCAACCCACCATCGCCGCCAGCGCGCGCACATGGGCGCGGTCGTCCGCGTCTGCAGGCAGCAGGGCGGGCGTGGGGTGTTTTTCCTCCAGCCACTCGATGATGGCGGGGGACTGGATCAGCACCTGTTTGCCGGTGTCGAGCGCAGGCACCATCTGCTGCGGGTTGACCGACTTGAAGGCATCGCCTTGTTGTTCATCCACGCGCAAGTCCACGGCCACGTAATCGGTGGCGATGCCTTTGAGGTTGAGCGCAATGCGCAGGCGGTGCGAGGTACCGCTTCGGAAGAAGTTGTAGAGTTTCATGGCCTTATTATTCCGCAGCGCCAATCGTCAGCGCGATTTTGGCCACGCCTTCGACCCGGCCGGTGATCTGGTCGCCGGGCAACACCGCGCCCACGCCTTCGGGTGTGCCGGTGTAGATCAGGTCGCCGGGCTGCAGGTGGTAGTAGGTCGACAGGTCGGCGATGATTTCGCGGATGTTCCAAATCAGCTTGTCCACGTCGGACGACTGTTTGGTGGTGCCATTGACTTCCAGGGCAATGGTGCCGTTCTCAATGATCACGCCGGGCATGGGAACAATCTCTGAACAAACCGAGCCTTGTTCGATGTCTTTGCCCGTGTCCCAAGGGCGGCCCTTGTCGCGCGCCACCAGTTGCAAGTCGCGGCGCGTCATGTCCAGGCCTGCGCCGTAGCCATAAACCAGCTCATGCGCGTTGGCTTCGCTCACGCGGAAACCGGCTTTGCCAATGGCCAGCACCAGCTCCATCTCGAAGTGGTAGTTGCTGGTGCGGGGTGGGTAGGCGACCACCGCAACAGAGTCCACGCCGCTTTCCACCAAGGT
>CANBTZ010000209.1 GCA_947372495.1 Comamonadaceae bacterium
CACCAATGCCCATCAGGTAAGCCGCAAGCCCTGTGTCGTGAAAATAGAGTTTGGGGGTTTTAACCAGGCGTTTGCCAAAGTTTTGATGGTGCGGCTGAAGCATAAAAACCACGTACCCAGCCTCCAAAACCGATAACCAAGCGCTGATGGTTTTATGCGTCACACCACAATCATTGGCCATGCTGCTGGCGTTGAACAACTGACCACATCGCGCTGCGCACATTTTCAAAAAACGCTGAAAGAGGCTGAGATTTTTCACTTCTATGATCTGCCGAACATCACGCTCAACATAGGTCGTTGTGTAGTTGGCGAACCATTGAGTTGGGGCCAGGTCTCTGTCATACAGCGGCGGGTACAACCCACGCCAGAGGACATCTTCCAATCTCTCGAGTGGGACTTGCGATGCTTGCAATTCACGGATTGAGAAGGGCAAGAGCTGAACGAGGCCCACTCGCCCTGCCAGGCTCTGTGTGATGCCTGACATGAGTCCGAACTGCTGGGATCCAGTCAGTACAAACTCGCCCATCCTTTGACGGTCATCCACACGCGTTTGCAAGTAAGAAAACAACCCTGGGCAGCGTTGTGCCTCGTCCACTATGGCACCCTCCGCAAAACGGGCCAAAAATCCACGAGGATCTTCTTGCGCAAACGTTCGGGCATCCAAGTCTTCAAGCGAAATATAGGGCTTGTCAGGGAACGTTTCTCGCGCCAACGTAGTCTTGCCCGATTGACGCGGCCCAGTGATGGCAACGATGGGGTAGCCCTTGGCTAAGGTTTTGAGCGTTTCGCTGGCAACACGAGGTATCATTTTACAAATCGGGAATTGATTTCCCATATTGTAAATGCATTCAAAGTAATGGAAGCGACCCGATTGACCCCTCACTTCACCAGCGGCAAAGCCAACTCCACCACCGCTTGTGCGCCGGGCGTTTGGGGCAGGTTCATGTGCAAGTGGCCGTTGTGCTTGTGGACCACGGTTTGCACAAAGTTCAGACCCAAGCCAAAGCTCTTGCCGGTGCTGAAGCCTTCATTGAGGTCTTGCGCTGGCTTGGCCACGACGTTGGTCACGGTGCAGCGCACATAGGGGTTGGGGTGGTAAACGTCGTCGTGCGTGACGCTGACGCGAATGTCACTGCCTTTGGCTCCGTAGCGGATGGCGTTGACCAGCAGATTGACCAGCACGCGGGTCAGCAAGCGCTGATCGGCCATCACGAACTGGGGCGTGTCTTCAAAGTCTTGCACCAATTGCATTTGCTCGGCGTGCGCGATGTCTTTGACCTGGTAGACGGCCTCGTCCACCAGCGTGTCCACAAGCAGTTCGACCAGCCGGTATTGGGGGGCTTGGGCGTGAATGGAGAAGATGAAGTCGTCCATCATGCTCAGCAGCGTGCGGGCGTGGCGGTGAATGTGCGTGGCCGACTCGGTGGCCGCGCTGGCATCGGGCACAGGCTTGCGGCTGAGCGCGATGATGGACGCGATGGGCGTGCGCATGTCGTGCGAGAGCAGCTGCAATGTGCGGTCGCGCTGGGACTGGAACTGGCGCATTTCGGTCACATCGGCAAGCGACAGCACCCACAGGGGTTTGTCGCCCTCTTGCGGGATCTGAGCCACACGGAAGATGAAATGCCGCATGCCGCCCATTGGGTCTTGGCCGCTGACAAAGTGGTCTTTGGCGCTGAGCATCCCGAGGTTTTGCGTGAGCAAGCCCAGGTGGCTCATGAGCGGCTCCAGGCTTTGGCCGGGCTGCACCAAGCCAGCGGGCAAGTCTTGCTGCATGCGGGGGTTCATGAGCAGGGTTCGACCGTCGCCATCGGCCACCAGCATGGCGGTTGGGATTTGCGACACCACGCGCTGCAAGAACTGCAAACGGTCGTTGACCATGCCAATGGCGTTGTCGAGCAAGCGCGAGTATTGCAGCAAGGTGTCACTGGTGAAGTGGCGCAGCTGCAAACCTTGGCGGATCTTTTTGCGCTTGCGATGCACGTTTTCCAGCTTGGCGGCGCGCTCGGCCATGAAATTCACGATCATCTCGTTGCGCCGCCAAGCCCATGCGGGTTTGAGCAGGGCGATGGCAATCACGCACAAGCCCGGATCGAACCAGGAACGCGTCAAAATCAGCACGGCAAAGCTGACCAACATGGTGGAAAACGCCACCCACAAATTGACCAGCAGTTCAGCAAACGGGCTGAGCACCAACAACGCACCCAACGCAAAAACCAAACTGAGCCAGCACAAGGCCACTTGCCCCCAAATGGGCACGGGCTCGATCAGCTGGTCGCGCAAGATGTCATTGAGCAAGTTGGCGTGCAGCATCACGCCGGGCGTGCCCGACTCTTGGTCCCCCGAATACATGGTCGGAAAATGGTCGCCCAGGCTGGGGGCGGTGGAGCCGATCAACACGTATTTGTCTTTGAAGAACTGCAGCGGCACTTGCCCCGACAGCACATCGGCCAGCGATGCCGTTGGGAATCCGACCTCGGGGTCCACCAAGTGGATGCGGCGGTAACTGCCATGCGACGCGTAATCCTGCGGCGCTTTGCCCGACATGGCCAGCGTGAGCTGAGGCACACCGTTGTCCAGCAGGTGCGCACCGCGCAAGGAGCCGTCTTTTTCAAAGCTCAGGTTGACGTGGGCTATGCCGCTGGCGGCCTCGGTCAAAACAGGGTTGATTTGCCTGCCGGTCGCAAAGCCAGGCGATACCGCACGGGGCTGCTCTGCGGCCAAAAACACGTTGTGCCGACGCAATTGCTCTGCAAGCAAGTGGTCTACAGGCATCGGGTCCGGGAACAAAATGTCAAACCCGATGGCCTTGGGGTGGTTGCCGGAGTCGGCCAGCTTTTCGAGCAATTGTGCGTAGTCGGTTCGCTTGAGCGGCCAGCCACCTCGCGCCTCTAAAGTGTGGTCGTCCACCGCGATGACCACGATGTCGTTGGCCGGGGTGGCGGGCCACCAGCGCTGGAATTGGTCATAGATGACAAAGCCAAACGACTGGCCCCACTGCATCACGGTGAACAGGGTGATGGTGGCCAGCGTGGTGATGGCGATGACCCACCACTCGCGGTAATAGCGCCGCTCGTCAGCCGTCAAGGGGCGGCGAATGGTCGAAGTCAGCGCCCCTTGGGGTGACATCACTGCTCGCTGGGAATCGCGATCAGCTCGAACTGACCATTCAGTGTGACGCGGCGGTTGGCCCCCAGGTCATAGTCGAGCTTCCACTGGTACTGACCAGAAGGCACGCCGCGCAGCACCAATTGGTCGTTGGCCGTGATCTTGATGTCCTGGTCGAGGATGACCAAGGCTGCGCCTTTTTCTTCGAGCTTTTCAAATCGCAAACGTGGGTTGGTGAGCCCGGTCATGTTGAAGTTGATGTTGCAGCGCCAGACATCCAAGCGTTTGTAGCCTTTGCAAATGCCGTAGTTGGCGCTGTAGCCGGTGATGCCCGTTGCAGAGACCGAGGCCCACTGCTGGAACACTGTTTTGGACCCAAAGTCAGACACCGCCAATTCAGGCTGTCCCAGCAGTTCTTCGGAATAGATGAAAGAAAAGCTGGCGTCCTCGGAGCGGCGAACCACCGTCTGCTTGGCTTCGGGCGGCGCATTGAACTTGAGCAGCCAGTCTGCGCTGCTGTTGGCATTGTTGGCGCTTGTGCTGCCACCAGCGACTGCGCCCAGCACGAAGCGCGGTGCCACCAGCAGGTTCTCAACCGGCAGCGCTTTACCATCGGCTTCGATGGGCACGCCCTGCCCGGCGTTGGCGCGTTGCACGGCCCGGTCGGCACTGCCTTGGGCTGCGACCACGCCGGTCAAGACCTCGACCTGGCTGTTGCGCTTGCGGGCATCAAAGCCAACACGAAACTCGGTGCCGCGCACACCGGCCACTGAGGTGGGCGTGCGGATTTCAAACGGTGCATCGCCCCCCTGGCGCTTGCGAGGCACATCGACTTCAACACGGCCATCCAGCAACTCGACCCGCACTTCGGGGGAGTTTTCAAGCATGTTGCGGCGCAATGTTTTGAGCTTGATGACGGCACCCGACATCATGCGCAAAACCGACGCGTCTTCGAGTGTGACGGCCAATTGGCAACCGGCTGGGATGCGCAGCACCGCGCCTTCGGCCAAGGTGTCACCCGACTGCACGTGCACGGCTGTGTCGCCTTCCAGGCGGGTGATGGTGCGGCAGTTCAGGCGCGTGACCGTGGCGGTGGATGGGGTGTACTTGATCAGGTTGCGTGGGATCTTGAGCTGGTAGCCCACGGGCATGGTGTTGGGGTTGAAGATTTTGTTGAGCTTGACGATCTGCGCCAAAGCATCAGGGCCTTGCATGTATTGCGAAACCAGCGACAGCAAAGTGTCGCGGGGCTGCAATTTATAGAGCAAATGGTCTTCGTCCTCGGCGGCCATGGCAGAGCTGGCGACCAAGACGGCCAGCAGGCCGGCGAGCCAATGCCGCAACGCACGGGTTGAGGGCCACAAAGTCAACGCCAGTGGGGTCATGGATTGGCCTCAGCCCCTTCAGTCACTTTGACCAAGCGGTAGCCATAACCGTGCACCACGTTCAGACGCAAGCGCGTGCCTTGTGCGCCAATGCCCAGCTTGCGGCGAATCCACGAAATGTGCACGTCCAGTGTGCGCGAGAGCGCGTCTTCTTCGCGGCCCCAGACCTCTTGCATGATGCGGTGACGCGAGATGGGACGCTCCAGGTTCTGAAACAGCAAAAGGCTGAGTTCAAACTCTTTTTCGGTCAGGTTGATCGGCTCACCATCGATGACCACGCGGCGGTCAATGCGCTGAAAAACAAAGCCGTCAAACAATTCACCCTCGGGCACCGTCAGGGTTTGGGGCATCAGACGGCGTTGCAAAGCGCTGATGCGGGCCATGAACTCCACGCTGCGCAAAGGCTTGGACGAGTAATCGTCGGCCCCGGCGTCC
>CANBTZ010000210.1 GCA_947372495.1 Comamonadaceae bacterium
AGCGGCCTTGTCGGCTTCGCTGATTTTTTCTTTCTTGACCAGACGGTCCAGGCTGCTGGCGACAGTGGCTACGCCTTTGGCCACGGCCGCGTCCGAAATGTCGACCATCACCACTTGGATGCCCGAAACGGCGCACGCCTGTGCAATGCCATTGCCCATGGTGCCTGCGCCAATGATGCCTACGGTCTGAATGCTCATGTTCTTTCCTTCAAAACGGGATAAAGATCGGAATAAGGGGGGTTCAACAGCCATCTTAACGGGGCCGAAACACGCCATCCTGACACCGCGCCCGCAGGCCGCCCGGCATGCGATGATTCAGCCCGGATTCGAGCACCATGAACATCCTTTTCGTCCACCAGAATTTCCCCGGCCAGTTCAAGCACCTGGCCCCCGCCTTGGCGCGGCACGGCCACCGCGTGGTGGCACTGCACATCAACGCCTGCCCCCACATGGCCGGCGTGCAGCTGGTGCGCTACCAGCCCCAAGGCCGCCCGGGGCAAGGCACCCACCGCTGGGTGAGCGACCTTGAAATCAAAACCCTGCGGGCCGAAGCCGCCTACCGCGCCGCCCGCCAGCTCCAGCAGGACGGCTTCACCCCCGACGTGATCGTGGCCCACCCCGCCTGGGGCGAGAGCCTGTTTTTGTCGCAAGTCTGGCCAGCGGCCCGCATCGGCATCTATTGCGAGTTTTTCTACCAGGCCCAAGGGGCCGACGTGGGCTTTGACCCCGAGTTCCCCGGCGAAGACCCCGACGTGGCCTGCCGCCTGCAAATGAAAAACGCCAACTACGAGCTGCACTTTGCGCGTGCGCACGCGGGCCTCGCGCCCACACACTGGCAGGCCTCGCTGTTCCCCGAGCCCTTTGCTTCGCGCATCGCGGTCATCCACGACGGCATCCGCACCGACCTGGTCCGCCCCAACCCCGAAGCGAAGTTGCAGCTGCAAACCGCGCAAGGCCCGATCGTGCTGGGCCAAAGCGACGAAGTCATCACCTTCGTCAACCGCAACCTGGAGCCCTACCGTGGGTATCACCAGTTCATGCGGGCGCTGCCTGCGCTGCAAAAAGCCCGACCCCAAGCCCGCGTGGTCATCATCGGCGGCAACGAGGTCAGCTACGGCGCGGCACCGCCTCCCGGCCCCGACGGCCAAGCCCAAACGTGGCGCGAAATATTTCTGAACGAAGTCAAGGGCGAGCTGGACCTGTCACGCGTGCACTTTGTAGGCAAGGTGCCCTATGCCGACTACCTGCGCGTGCTGCAGGTGTCCACCGTGCACGTGTACCTGACCTACCCCTTTGTGCTCAGCTGGAGCCTGCTCGAAGCCATGAGCGCAGGCTGCGCCATCGTGGCCAGCGACACCGCCCCGGTGCGCGAAGCCATCCGCCACGGCGAGACCGGGCAACTGATCGACTTCTTTGACCCGGCGGCGCTGGCAGAGCAGGTAGCGGCCTTGTGCGAAAACCCCACCGAGCGGGCACGGTTGGGCGCGCAGGCGCGGGCGTTTGCGGTGGAAAACTACGATCTGGAGACGCGGTGCTTGCCTCGGCAGATCGGGTGGGTTCAGGACTTGGCAAATGCATGATGGGCAATCGAGACTGCTTAACCGCATCAACTCAAAGGTGATGACATGCAAGAAAACCGCATTGGCCTGATGTCATGGTGGCCGGATTTTGATGTGACGGCCCTGTCCACAGCATCCCAATTTTTGGTGGCCTACGGCGCACTGATGTGGCTGGCTTGTGGGCTCACCTACTTCGTGTCCTTGAACGATGCGCGCACCTTGCGCGAGGTGGGCATCTGGGTCAAACCCATGAAATTCATGGCGGCCACGGCCTTGTTTGTCTGGACCACTGTCTGGGTCGCCGAATTGGCCAATTCAGCCATCCCCCATGGGCAAGCGTATTGGGCATCTGCGCTTTGATCGTGGCCACGTCCCTCTTCGAGGTGGTCTACATCACTTACCAAGCGTCTCAAGGCGCTGCGTCCCACTACAACACCAGTGATCCTTGGCATGCCTTCATGTTTGGCCTGATGGGTATGGCGGCAGTCGGACTCACTGCGTCCCAAGCCTGGTTGGCTTGGGAGATCTGGGTAGCACGCGGCCCCAGCACACTGTCCGTCACAGCATGGGGCGTCATCATTGGCTTGGTACTGACCTTCGTTCTCTCCACCTTCAGCGGGTTCATGTTGGGTGGAAACCAGCCACCTGCCGGGTCAGGACTGCCCTGGGTCGGCTGGCATCTTCACAAGGACGTTCGACCCGCCCATTTCTTGGGCGTGCATGCCCAGCAACTGCTGCCGCTGTGGGGGCTGATCGCAGAGCGTGTCTTTGGCAACTCTGCGACGCAAGCGTTGGGCGCTGGGTCCTGCTTGTATGTGGTGGCTTGGGGATTCCTGACTTGGACGAGCATCAATCACTGAATCCAACGAAGATTGAATTGGCGCCAATTCATCACTCATCCCCCTCCAACAACACCCCTCGCCGAGCCAGCCGCTCGCGCGCATCCTGCAATGCTTGGTGCAGCTGCCGTTCCAGTTCGGCCTTGGGCGGCAGCTCGGTCCAGTATTCGGCCACGGTGATGCCGTCTTGGTGCATTTGGAGCAGCTCCACTTGCTCACGGCTGGCTTCGGCGCACAGGATCAGGCCAATGGGCGGCTCCTCACCTGGTTGGCGTTCGTATTGATTCAGCCAGGCCAGGTAAAGCTCCATCTGGCCTTTGTGCGCAGCCTTGAAGCGGCCGAGCTTCAGCTCGATGGCCACCAGCCGACGCAAGCGGCGGTGGAAGAACAGCAGGTCCAGGTAAAAGTCTTCGCCGTCGATGACCATGCGCTTTTGCCGCTCTACAAAGGCAAAGCCACGACCCAATTCCAGAATGAAGGCTTCGAGCTGGCGCAGGATGGCATCCTCTAGGTCTGCCTCGTCATGGCCTTGGCGCAGCCCCAAAAAATCTAGGAAGTAGGGGTCTTTGAAAACGAGCGCGGGCGTCTCGCCTTCTACTGCTGGCAGCCCGGGAGCGTGGGCGCTGGCAATCTCGCTGCGCTCGAAGGCTTTGCGCTCAATCTGCTGACGCAACTCGCGAACGCTCCAGCGTTGCTCGGTGCATTGTTGCGCGTAGAAGTTACGCGCTTGCTCGGTTTTAAGGGGTATGAGCTGCAGAAAATGAGTCCAGCTCAATTGGCGCATCAGTGATGCGACATTTTCGGGTTCGGGGAAAGCCTGCACAAACTGAACCATGCGGCGCAGATTTTTTGTCTCAAAACCACGCCCGAACTCAAAGGTCAATTGCTGCCCCAAACGGGCCATGAGTTTGCTGCCGTATTGGGCGCGTTCACCGCCCAGCACTTCGGTGGCCAAGCGCTGGCCTACGCTCCAATACAAGCGGGTCAGTTCTGCATTGACGGCACCGGCCAGGCGCTGGCGACTGCTGGAAATAAGAGCACGCAGCTCGGTGTACAGGTTATCTACGGACAAAGGCATGACGTCGCTCATGGGGGTGCCTCATCTGGGTGGTTGTTGATCAACAGCACGTTCACAATCAGGCGCCGGTGTGTTCGATAAAGTCCCGCACTGCCAAAGCCCCCAAGCGCTGAAGCTCATCAGCTCGGAGCATGTCAAAGTTAGGTCGAATATTAATCTTAAATAATTAACATTAATAGATCAATTTCAGAAAGTTCAGCCTCAACTCCTGAACCGCTTGCGGGTCAACGCCAGCGCAATCCAGAACGACACCACCGCAAACACCACCAGCACCAGCCCATGGCGCAGGGCGTGTTCGGGCCAGCGGTCCATGAACAGGGGGCGCACCAGGTCCACGGCTGCTGACAGCGGCAGCCAATCGGCAATGGCGCGCACGACGAGCGGCAGCTGGTCACGCGGGAAGAAGATGCCCGAGAGGAACATCATGGGCGTGAGGAACAGGGTGAAGTAGTAGGTGAAGAAGTCGTAGCCTTTGGCCAGCGCATTGAAGATCAGCGCCATGCAGCTGAAGGTGATGCCCACGCCCAGCAGCACGGGCCAGGCCACCAGCAACTTGGGGCTGTGGCTGATGCCCAGAACCAGCATCACGCCCAAAATGGCGGAAACGGTGAACAGCGACTTGAAAGCGGCCCACAGCATTTCGGCCAGCACCACGTCATCGAGCCGCACCGGGGCGTTCATGATGCCGTCCCAGGTTTTTTGCACATGCATGCGCGAGAACGCCGAGTACAGCGCCTCGAATGTCGCCGCGTTCATGGCGCTCATGCAGATGCTGCCACTGGCCAGGAACAAGATGTACGGCACCTTCTCGCCGCCCAGCTCGACCTGCCCGATGAGCGCGCCCATGCCGTAGCCAAAGGCGACCAGCCACATGAGCGGCTCGGCGATGTTGCCCACCAGGCTGGGAATGGCGAGTTTTTTCCAGACCAGCCAGTTGCGCTGGAACACAGGCCACCAGCGCATGGACAGGCGCGGCGCGGCCCAGATGTTGTTTTGAATTTGGCTCATGGTGTGCTCCCCTTCAACCTTCCTCGCGGATCTGGCGTCCGGTCAATTTCAAGAACAGGTCTTCCAGGTTGGAAGGGCGATGCAGGGTGCGCAGTGCGGGCCAAGCCTCCAGGGCGTGCATGAGCGCTCGGCTGTCTTGGGTGTAAAAGAAAACAGTTTCACCGCTGACTTCCACGCGCCCGGCCAGCGACTTCAAGCTGGCTTCTTGCGCCAGCGCCACTGCGCCTTGGCCAAACACCTCCACCACCTCAGGCTCGAGGTGCTCTGCGATCAAATCGCGGGGTTTGCCTTCGGCGATCTTGCGGCCTTGGTCCAGCACCAAGAGGCGCGAGCACAAACGCTCGGCTTCGTCCATGAAATGCGTGGTGAGCAAGATGGACTTGCCTTCTTGCAACAGCACTTGCAGGCGCTCCCACATCAGGTGCCG